>NZ_JBFCVS010000006.1:0-239509 GCF_040704725.1 Leisingera sp. JC11 | reverse complement strand
TGGCGCCGGTGAGGCGCATGCCGCCGGGGCCCGGATCCTTGATGGTGGTCTTCAGGGTGATGCCCTCGTCGGGCTGCAGCCGGATCACCAGCACGTTGCCATGCACCGGGCCCGAGCCCTCGAAGATATTGTGCGGCGGGTCGCGGAAATAGACCGCGATCTCGCTCACCCGCTCGCGCAGGCATTTGCCGGTGCGCAGGTAGAACGGCGTGCCGGCCCAGCGCCAGTTCGCCACTTCGACCTTGAGCGCGATATAGCTTTCGGTGCGGCTGGCGGCGTTGCCCGCGTGGTCGCGGTAGCCGCCGCCGCCCTTGCCGCCGTTCCTGCCCCGGTACTGGCCGCGGGCAATGTCGGATTGCGGCACCGGGCGCAAGGCCTCGATCACCTTGACCTTCTCGTCGCGCACCGCGTTGGGCGTGAATTTTGCCGGCGGCTCCATCGCGGTGAGGCACAGCAGCTGCATCAGGTGGTTCTGCACCATGTCCCGCATGGCGCCGGATTTGTCGTAATACTCGCCGCGCCCCTCGACGCCGATGCTTTCGGCGACGGTGATCTGCACGTGGTCGATATGGGAGGAGTTCCACAGCGGCTCGAACAGCGAATTAGCAAAGCGCAGCGCCATCAGGTTCTGCACCGTCTCCTTGCCCAGGTAATGGTCGATCCGGTAGATCTGCTGCTCCTCGAAATGCGCCCGCAGCGCCGCGTTCAAGGCCCGGGCCGAGGCGAGGTCGTGGCCGAAGGGCTTTTCCAGCACGATGCGGCTGTCGGGCGTGGCGATGCCGGTCTCGCTGAGGCGCCGGGCTATGTCGGTGAACAGGCCGGGCCCCACGGAGAGATAGAAGGCGCGCACCGCATCGTCGCGCAGCTTGCCGCGGATCGCCTCCCATCCGCTTTCGCCGCGCACGTCCACGGCGGCATAGTCCAGCAGCGCGGTGAAACCGGCGATTTCCTCGGCTGTGGTCTCCACATCCTGGCCGAAATCGCGGATCGCATCAGCGGTCTGGCTGCGGAACTCCTCCGCCGTCAGCGCGCTGCGCGAGCTGCCGATGATCCGGCAGTCGCTGCTGAACTGGCCGATCTGGAACCGGTGGAACAGGGCAGGCAGAATCTTCCGCCGCGCCAGATCGCCCGTCGCGCCAAACAGCACAAGGTCAAAAGGAGCAACAGGGATTACGCGCGAAACCATGCGTTCACCCTGCAGCCTGGACCAGCCGGGCGCTGGCGATGCGCCCGCCGTCCAGGAGGCGTGCCGTGTCAGAATATCGTGTCATGCTTCCTCCCGCCGAGCAGCGTCTGTTGTTCGGTAACGATAACGGTAACGATAACGGTTTAGCCGCATTGCTGGAAAAAATCAACAAGGCTGGAGGCGGTGGGATCTGCTCGGGCAAATTGGCCGGCGGGCCTGCCCGTGGTTGCCGGAGTGGCGCGGGTTCGGCTGGCTTCTGACAGCAGGTGCCGCAGGGAGCGGCAGAATCGGCCCGTGGCCGTGCAGAATTTTGGAAGCCGGTCGGCTGGTTAGCCTGCAGCAGGGGGCTGTTACGGCGCAGAAAAGGGCGGGCATGGGCCATCCTGGGGACTGCCGCGGGGCAGGACTGCAATGCGGCCGGCGCGCCAAGGAGGGGGGGCGCAGCAGTATGGATTTTCTGAAGGGAAACAGCATCCGTCAGCACGGCAAAAGCATTCTCTCTGACGAGAAGAGCGGAGCTATCTGGTGTATTTCCGGGAAGATTTGGTGGAGCCTAGCGGGATCGAACCGCTGACCTCCTGCATGCCATGCAGGCGCTCTCCCAGCTGAGCTAAGGCCCCAAACCTGTCCGCCGTCAGTGTTCGTTCCGTCTCCGGTGCGGTCCGTCTTGCGGTGTGAGCGTCGTTTACGGGACGGCGGCGCGGGCTGCAAGCGGAAAAATGCGCCGGGTCCGAAATTTTTTGCCGCCGGCCAGGGCGGACGGTCCGGGGACGGCGGAACGCGCCCCCGAACCGCTTGAACGGCCTCAGGAATCGTCGTCCGGCGACGACATGTCGGCGATGTCGTCCAGCGAGACGTTGTCATCATCATCGTCATCGTCCAGGACATCATCGCCCAGATCGACATCGACGTCTTCGTCATCTTCCAGGACCACGTCATCCGCGTCCAGGTTCTCTTTGGCCTTCAGGGTGGCCGCGTCTTCGGCATCTGCTTCGATCATCCGGGTCTTGCCGGTATCCAGCTCGACGACCTCGCCCGTGTAGGGGCTGACGATCGGGTCCTTGTTCAGGTCATAAAAGCGCTTGCCAGTGGTGGGGCAGACGCGCTTTACACCCCATTCTTCCTTGGGCATGTGGATCCCCTTGATTTACTGGTGAGTCGTATCGACGATTCCGGTGCCTTGCCATATGAGGGGGGCACTGTCAAAGCCAAAGCCTGGAAAGGGGCGCATGCATGGCCGAACATCTCCTGCCCGGGAACCCGCCGGTGCCGCTGACGCTGCGCCGCTCGGCGCGGGCGCGGCGGATCAGCCTGCGGATTTCCTCGCTGGACGGGCGGGTGACGCTGACCCTGCCCAAGGGGCTGCCGGAGCGCACCGCGCTGGCCTTTGCCGAGGAAAAGGCGGACTGGATCCGGGCTAATCTGGAAAAGCACCCGGATGCCGTCGAGGCCGTCTTTGGCGCGGTGCTGCCGATTGACGGCCAGGACCGGGTGATCGCGCCGGCCCCGGGGCGGCGCATCCAGCTGGAGGCCGGCCGCGTTGCGGTGCCGGGGCCTGCACCGGGACGGCCGCTGCAGCGGTATCTGCGGGAACTGGCGCGCAACCGGCTGGCGGAGGCTTCTGATTTCTACGCCGCCCGGCTGGGCAAAGGCTACAGCCGCCTGACCCTGCGCGACACCCGCTCGCGCTGGGGCTCCTGCACCGCGGACGGCGGGCTGATGTACTCCTGGCGGCTGATCCTGGCGCCGCCCGCGGTGCTGCGCTATGTCGCCGCTCATGAGGTGGCGCATCTGCAGGAAATGAACCACTCGAAGGCGTTCTGGGACACGGTGGAGCACATCCATGGCCGCTGGCAGGACCAGCGCGCCTGGCTGCGCGAAAACGGCGCCAGCCTGCACCGCTACCGTTTCGGCGAATGAAATCAGGACTTTGAGCCGGCGGGCGCGCAGGCTAAGCTGGCCCCAGTTGCAGTTGCCAGTTCCCCGGTTCAGAGGCCGCCCCGTGTCAGACAAGCCGCAAAGACGCCTTGCCGCCATCTTCATGCTGGATGTCTCCGGCTTCAGTCGGATGATGGCCGAGGACGAGGCCGGCACCCTGAACCAGGTGCTGGCCCAGCAGCAGACCCTGATCGCGCCGGCCATCCGCAGCCATGGCGGCCGCATCGTCAAGCTGATGGGCGACGGGGTGCTGGCGCTGTTCCCCAGTGTGATCTCGGCGGTGGAGGCGGCGGCGCACATCCAGGCGGATGCGGCGCGGACCCGCCACCTGCCGCTGCGCATCGGCATCAATCTGGGCGAGGTGCTGATTGCCCAGGGCGATGTCTTCGGCGACGAGGTGAACATCGCCGCCCGGCTGGAGAGCCTGGCGCGCCCCGGCGGCGTGGCGCTGTCGGCGGCGGCTTATGACCAGGTCCGCAACCGCATTCCCTATGACTTCGAGGATTTCGGCCGACATGAGGTCAAGAACCTTCCCGACCCGGTGCAGGTCTATTTTCTGGGCGAGGAGCTGACCTCGCTGCCCTCCCTGCGCCGCAGCACCCAGCCGCCGAAACCGCCGGAACCGGCACCGCGCCGGGGAATGCGGCCTGCGATTCTGCTGCTGGCGGGCTGCCTGGGTGCGGCCGCCGCCGCGGCCGGGATCTGGGGCTGGCAGCAGGCGGCCCGGCAGGGCAGCGCCGCAGCCCCGGCGGCAGGCCGGCCCGCCGCCTCGGCGTTTGAGGGCAGCCCGGTGATCGCGGTGCTGCCGTTCACCGCGGACGCGCTGCAGCCGGAGACCGCGCGGATGCTGTCGCAGGACGTGACCCGCAGCCTTGCCGCCGCCAGCGATGTCCGCATCATTGCGCCCGGCAGCAGCCGCGCCGCCGCCGGCCTGCTGCCGGGCGAGGCCGCGGCGCTCCTGGGGGCGGATTTCGTGGTCGCGGGCCATCTGCCCGGCACCCTGCTCGACGGGGTGCGCCTGGAAATCCTCCAGGCGGCTGCAGGCAGCGGCGGCGAGGCCGGGGCAAAGCCGCTCAGCATCCTGCCGCCGCAGCCTCAGGAGGCCGCTGCGCCCCTTGCTCAGCAGCTTGCCGCAAGCATTATCCGCTATTTCGGCAGGCCGCTGCCGGAACTGGACCTTCCTGACGTGCCCGATGGCGCTTTGCTGCAGCTGTTCACCGCACGCAGCCTGAGGCAGCAAGGCAACCGCGAAGGTGCGGAGCTGGCCCTGCGCCGGGCGCTGCGGATGGCGCATGACTGGCCGGAGGCGCAGGCGCTGGCGGCGCTTTGGCATCTGGACCTGCTGACCGGCCCGGCGGCTGACCTGCCGCAGCGCGCGGCAGAGGCGGCGGAGACCGCGGCCGGTCTGCCGCCGCAGTCTGCCGTCCTGCAGTTGCGGGCGCTGGCGGCGCAGTTTGCGGGCAGGTCCGATGCGGCGCTGCAACTGGCCGAACAACTGGCAGAGGCCTACCCCAACGATGCCCAGGGGCAGCTTCTGCGTGCCTGGCTGCTGCATCTGGCAGGGCAGGCGGGCGGCGCACAAAACGTGCTGGATCATGTCAGCCGGCTCGACCCGCTGCCGCAGCCGATGGTGCTGACGGTGCAGTCCGCCATCCACCTCGCGGCGGGGCGGGATGCAGAGGCCGCCGCTGCCGCGGCTGAGGCGCTGGCGCTGGAGCCTGCCGCGCAGCTGGCCTGGGTGCTGCATTGCGCCAGCCTGGCCGCATTGGGCAGTTTTGACGAGGCCGCCGCCGCCTGCGCCCGGCTCAAGGGCGCGCCGCTGACGCTGGATCAGGCGGCGGCGGCCTTTCCCTATTCCGCTGCAGCGCCGCGGCGGGCCTTGCGCACCGGCCTCAGCCTGGCCGGTCTGGCGGGCCGCCCCTGAGGGCGCGCGCAATTGCGCGGTTGACCGCGGCGGGATTTGTGATCACATGACCGGATGAACCAGCCTGTCCGCCCCGCCCAGGAAACTGCCTCTGCCCCGGCCCATGACCGCGTCTACCGGGCGCTGCGCACCCGCATCATGCACGGCGAGATCACCCCCGGCGCCGCCCTGACCCTGCGCGGCATCGGCGGCGAATTCGGCGTCTCGATGACGCCTGCGCGCGAGGCAGTGCGCCGCCTGGCCGCCGAGGGCGCGCTGTTCCTGTCCTCCTCGGGCCGGGTGACCACGCCGGAACTGACTAACGAGCGGATCGAGGAACTGGCCGCCCTGCGCGCGCTGCTGGAGGTGGAGCTGGCCAGCCGCGCTCTGCCGCGCGCCCATATGGCGCTGATCGACCGGCTGCAGACGATCAACACCAACGTGGCGGAGATGGTCTCCAAACGCGATGCGGTCGGCTACATCCGCACCAATCTGGAGTTCCACCGCACCCTTTACCTGCGCGCCCAGGCGCCGGCGATGCTGGCGATGGCGGAAACCGTCTGGCTGCAGCTCGGCCCGACCATGCGGGCGCTCTACGGCCGGTTGCGCCGCACCGACCCGCCGCAGAACCACCGCCTGATCATCGCCGCGCTCAAGGCCGGGGACGAGCCCGGCCTGCGCCTGGCGGTGCGCTCCGACGTGACCCAGGGCCTGCGTTTGCTGGCAGGCTAGGGCGGTTTGCGACCCGGTTCCCAGGCGGGGCCCGAACTGGTACACTCCAAGCCTATGAAAAGCCCTTCAAATCGCCGCCTGGCAGCGATCCTGGCCGCGGATGTGGCGGGCTATTCCCGGCTGACCGCCGCGGATGAGGAAGGCACGGTGGCGGCGCTCCGCGCCATCCGCAGCGAAGTGGTCGGGCCGATCACGGAACAGCACGGCGGCCGGATCGCCAATACCGCGGGCGACAGTTTCCTGATCGAATTCCGCAGCGCTGTCGATGCAATGCGCGCCGCCCTCAGCATTCAGGACCGGCTGCAGGCCCGCAATGCCGGGGTGGCCGCGGACCGCGCCATCCTGCTGCGCATCGGCCTCAACGTGGGCGATGTCATCTCCAACGGCGATGACATCCTGGGCGACGGCGTCAACGTCGCCGCCCGGCTGGAGGCGCTGGCAGAGCCGGGCGGCATCACCGCCTCCGGCGCTGCCGTCGGCTATGCCCGCAAGAGCATTGCCGCGCAGTTCATCCCGATGGGGCCGCAGACAGTCAAGAACATCCCCGAGCCGGTGGAGGCCTACCGGGTTCGCAACAGCGGGCAGGCACCGGGGCGGAAGACCGGCCTCAGGGCGCCGCGCACCCGGCTGGCTGCCGGGTTGGGCCTGCTCGCGGCCGCTGCCGCGGGCGCGGTTTTGTGGATCGCTCCCTGGCAGCCCAACCCGGACCAGGCCGTGGCGGCGCGGATGGCCTTCCCGCTGCCGGACCTGCCCTCCATTGCGGTGCTGCCGCTTGCCGACACCACCGGTGACAGCGGCAACGCGATGCTGGCGGATGGTTTTTCCGAGGACCTGATCACCGACCTGTCGCGGATTTCCGGCCTGTTCGTGATCTCCGGCAACAGCTCCTTTGCCTTTCAGGATCAGCAGATCAGTCCCGCCCAGTTCGCCGAGGAACTGGGCGTGCGCTATGTGGTCGACGGCAGTCTGCGCCGCACCGGCGCGGTGTTCCGGGCCACTGTGCGGCTGACCGACACGGCCAGCGGCCAGCTGGTCTGGGCAGAGCGGTTCGACGGCCCGCTGGAGGATGTCTTCGCGCTCCAGGACCGCATCGCGCTGGCCATCGCCCAGGCGCTTGGCCTGTCCTTGGACGCCGAAGAGCGCAGCGGCATCGAACAGCAGGACACCGCCACCATCGCCGCGCGCGAAGCCTTCCAGCAGGGCTGGGAGCTGTACGCGCGGTTCAACGAGCAGGACAATCTGGCCGCAATCCCGCATTTCGAACAGGCGGTGGCGCTGGATCCGGATTATGGCCGCGCCTGGGCTGTCCTGGCAATGGCGCATCTGCGCCCGCATATCCTGCACCACTGGCGGGGCTACACCCCGGCCACCGGCCAAACGCACATCGGCCAGTTCTACAAATACCTGCGCGAAGCCGTCCGGCATGACACGCCGCTCCGGCACGTGATCCGGGCGATGGTGCTCTTGAACCTGCCGGACTGGGAGGGGGTCTACGGCGGCAGCCGCGGCACCATCGAGGCCCGGCAGGAAGCCGCCAAGGCAATTGCCCTGCAGCCCAGCGACCCGGAGGCGCATCTGACGATGGGCTGGGCGCTGATTGCCGCGGGCGAGCCGGAACAGGGGCTGGCCTTTGTCCGCGCCGCCATGCGGCTCGATCCCAAGCATCCCAGCCACTACGCGCTGTTCGAGGCGGCGGCCCTTTTTGCCATGGATGATCTGCCGCAGGCAGCCGCCGTGCTGCAGGCAGAGCTGGACCGCAACCCGCAGGCCAGCGAGCTGATGCCGGTTGCAGCCTCGGTCCTGGCGCTGCAGGGGGAGCTGCGGGCCGCCCGCGCCATGGTCGAGCGCTGGCACAGCGGCAGCAGCACCGCGTCGCTGCCGGCAGCGGTGCAGGACTATTTCTTCATCCTGCGCTGGACCGGCGCCAGCCAGCACCTGAACCGGCGGCTGTCGGACGGGCTGCGGCTTGCAGCGCTGCCGCCGGGCACGACGGTGGCAAGCCTGAGGGCCGAGCTGTCGCTGGCCGACGCCGGCACCCAGCGCCAGGCGGTCCGGGCGCTGGGCCTGTTCGGCCCGGCCGCCGCGCCCGCGGTGCCGGAGCTGACCGCCCTGCTGGACAGCCCCTCCGCCTTTGTGCGCAAGGAGGCCGCCAACGCCCTGGGCAGCATTGGTGCCGCCGCAGAACCGGCGCTGCCCGCGCTGGACGCCCTCGCCGGCTTGGGCCTTGCCGGCAAGCGCGCAGCGCTGGCCGCGGAACGGATCCGCAGCAGCCTGGCCGGGGAGGAGCTCTGACAGAGCGGAGATCCCCGGATTCCAGCACACCGCGGGGAGCCGGGGCAGCCCCCCTGCGGCCTTGCCGGGCGTCAGGCGGCCGGGCTGTAATAGGGCGAGTTCATCGCCCGGCTGGCGGTCTCCGTCACCGCGGCGTCAAACACCCGCGTGTAAAAAGCGCAGCCCAGCTCGGCGGCGGTTTCCGGGAACATATTCACCGCAAAATCCAGCGCCTGGTCCAGGGTGGCAAAGGCATCGAACCCGCCCAATGTCCGGGTCTGCAGCCCGCTCAGCCAGACCTTGTTCTGCAACCCCGGCAGCATTTTCAGCGCCTTGTTGCGGGCCTGCCAGGGCGCGTCTTCAAAGGGCACCGACAATTGCAGCTCGGTATAGACAAAGGCGCCCGGTGCCGCCGCCGCTGCGCCGCCGTATTGCACCGCCCCCATGTCGCGGCTGGCAGCCTCGGTGACTTCGGCATCAAACACCCGCGTGTTATGCGCCACGCCAAAGACCCGCGGCTCCGACGGGAAATAGCCGGTCACGAATTTGCGCGCGTTTTCAATGCTGTCGAAACCATAGAAGCCGCCCAGCGAATTGGTGCCGTGGCCCGACAGCCAGGTTTTGTTCAGGAACCCCGGCTGCTGCCGGATCTGCTCGTTGATCTCCTGCCAGGGCGCCTGATCGAACGGCACGGAGATGGCAACTTCGGTATAGACAAAGGCTTTGGGGGTCATGGCTGTTTCCTGTGCTTTGGGAAGGGAGGGCAGCAGCAGCGCACCCGCTGAGGCGGCCAGCAGCTGGCGGCGGGACAGCCGCGATCGTTCGCGGAACTCCGCGGTCTTTGGGGTCTCGGTCATGGTCACTCCTGATTGCTTGTGTTTTGCAAGTGATTGGATGGCTCGCATGAGAGCTTGCATTTTGCAAGTGAAAACTTTAGGCAGGCTGCATGACCCAATCGCGCAGCAAATACGACTCCGGCTGTCCCGTCGCCTACGCGCTGGACATTTTCGGCGACCGCTGGAGCCTTCTGGTGATCCGCGACATGGCGGTGAAGGGCGCCCGCACCTATGGCGAGCTGCTGGCAGGATGGGAGGGGATCTCCACCAACATCCTGGCGCAGCGGCTGAAGCAACTGGAGGAAGCGGGCATCGTCACCAAGGCCAAGGACCCGGACAATGGCCGCAGCTATGTCTATGGGCTGACGGAAAAAGGCCGCGACCTGGCGCCGGTGCTGATCGAGATTGCCCTCTGGAGCGGCCGCCACAACCCCGCCGCCCATGCCATGACGGGGTTCCTGGACAAGATCGAGGCCGACCGGACAGGCACGGAGGCCAGGATGCGGGCAGGGGAATTGCCTTGAGATCAGCCTCTGCAGTGCCAGGTCCGGCACTTGGCATCAGTGCCGCCCGCCGCTGCCCTCATGAGACTTGCTTTTGCCCAGGCCCCGTCCGATAGGGCAGTATGTTCAAAAGCCGCGCCATTACCTTCATTCTGATAACGCTGATGATCGACGCCATCGGCATAGGCATCGTGTTCCCGATCATGCCGGACCTGATGGACCGTGTCGGGGCGGGCGGTACCGGGCAGGGCGCCTTTTGGGGCGGGTTGCTGATGGCCGCCTATTCCGGCGCGCTGTTTCTGTGCGGCCCCGTCGTGGGCAGCATTTCGGACGCGGCCGGGCGCCGGCCGGTGCTGATCGCGGCGCTCGTCATGCTGGCCCTGGATTATGTGATCATGGCCCTTGCTGGCAGTTTCTGGCTGCTGCTGATCGGGCGCACGCTCGCGGGGCTTGCCGGGGCGACCTATATCACCGCGACCGCCTATATAGCGGACATTTCCACGCCGCAGGAAAAGGCAGCGAATTTCGGCCTCATCGGTGCGGCCTTCGGCATCGGCTTTGTGCTGGGCCCGGCAATCGGCGGGATCGCCGCGGAAATCAGCATCGCGGCGCCGTTCTGGATCGCGGCGGGTCTGTCGGCGGCCAACGCCCTGTTCGGGATTTTCGTGCTGCCCGAAAGCCTGGCACCGGACAAGCGCCGCCCCTTCGGCAAGCGCGACCTCAATCCCTTCAAGTCGATCTTCGATGCCTTCCGCCTGCCCGGCCTTGCGATGCCGCTGCTCTGCATCTTCATCTTCGAATTTGCCAATATGGTTTATCCGACGATCTGGGCCTTCTGGACCCGCGAAGTGTTCGGCTGGCCGACCCTCTACATCGGCCTTTCGCTGGCGGCATACGGTGTGCTGCTTGCATTGGTCCAGGGCGGGCTGATGCCAAGCCTTATCAGATGGTTC
The DNA here is from genome assembly GCF_040704725.1 of Leisingera sp. JC11. Lineage (NCBI taxonomy): Bacteria > Pseudomonadati > Pseudomonadota > Alphaproteobacteria > Rhodobacterales > Roseobacteraceae > Leisingera > Leisingera sp. JC11. The sequence goes on along the minus strand of NZ_JBFCVS010000006.1, from coordinate 229,187 downwards.
GGGGATTTCCGGACGCTGATGCTGGGGATGGTTTCAGCGCTGATCGGCATGATCGGTTTCGGCTTCACCGGGTCGCTCGCGGGTTTGGCGGTCTTCCTGGTTCTGGCGGCATTGTCTGACCTCGTGCCGGCCCTCATGACGGCCATGGCGTCTAACCAGGCGGATGAAGACCGGCAAGGCGTGGTGCAGGGGGTGATCGCGTCGCTGTCATCCATGGCGGCCATCCTGTCGCCCTTGGCCATGACCGCCCTGTTTCAGGCCGCGGTCGACGCTGACGGTGTCTACCTGCCGGGTGCGCCCTTCCTGTTTGCGGCCGTCCTGGTGGTTGCGATGATGCCTATGGCGGTGCGCTTGAAGGGTCATGCTTCCGTCTGACCGGCACCGTGCCGGAACTGTTTGCTTCAGCCAGCACACAGAAGCCCCAGGCAAAAAACAAAAACCCGGCCTCGCAGCCGGGTTTTACTGTTGTCTGCCGAGGCGGATGCTTACGCCGCCAGACCCTTGGAGCCGATGGCGAGGAATTTCTGGCGCCGGTCCTTGACCAGCTCGGCGCCGTCCATGTCCTTCAGCTCGTCCAGCATCTCCTGAATTGCGCCGCTGACGGATTTGATCGCCGCCTTCGGGTCGCGGTGGGCGCCGCCCAGCGGTTCCGGGATGATCCGGTCGTTGACGCCCAGCTTGTTCAGGTCCTGCGCGGTCAGGCGCAGCGCCTCGGCCGCCTCGCGCATCTTCTCGGCATCCTTCCACAGGATCGAGGCGCAGCCCTCAGGAGAAATCACCGAATAGATCGAATGCTCCAGCATCGCCACGCGGTTCGCCGTGGCAAAGGCCACCGCGCCGCCGGAGCCGCCTTCGCCGATGATCACCGAAATCAGCGGAACGCCGATCTTCAGGCACATCTCGGTCGAGCGCGCAATCGCCTCGGACTGGCCGCGCTCCTCGGCACCCTTGCCGGGGTAGGCGCCGGCAGTGTCCACCAGGGTGATCACCGGCAGCTTGAAGCGGCTGGCCATCTCCATCAGCCGGATCGCCTTGCGGTAGCCCTCGGGCCGCGCCATGCCGAAATTGCGCTCGATCCGCGACTTGGTGTCGGAACCTTTCTCATGGCCGATCACCACCACCGGCTGGTCATTGAAGCGCGCAAGGCCCCCCATCACCGCCAGGTCGTCGGCAAAGTTCCGGTCGCCGGCCAGCGGCGTGTAATCGGTGAACAGCGCCTCGATGTAATCCTTGCAATGCGGGCGCTCCGGATGGCGCGCCACCTGGCACTTCCGCCAGGGCGTCAGCTCCTTGTAGAGGTCCTTCAGCAGCTGTGCCGCCTTGGCGTCCAGCGCCTTGGCCTCATCCGCCACATCCATTTCCTCATTCGCGCGCGCCAGCGCCCGCAGCTCTTCCGCCTTGCCCTCGATTTCGGCCAGCGGTTTTTCGAATTCCAGATACTGGGTCATGTTGCCTCTGCTCTGCAGGTTTGCAGCTATATGGCCTTAGCGGCGCCAAGATGCAACTCAGCAAGATTTGTGATCTAGGCTTATGCCATCCCCTGAGGGCAGAGAGACACGAAGGAGACGCCGCAAATGGTCGCCAGCTACGAAGACCGGATCCTGCGGGTTCTGGCCTATGTCCATGACAACACGGATGGCGACCTGTCGCTGGACAGGCTTGCGGATGTGGCGGCAATGTCGCGGTTCCACTGGCACCGGGTGTTCCGCGCCCTGACCGGCGAAACCTGCGCCCAGGCCGTGCGCCGGATCCGGCTGCATCGCGCCGCGGTCTGGCTGGTGATGGACAAGATGACCATCGCGCAGGTGGCCGCCCGGGCCGGATATCCGAACCAGAACAGCTTCTCCCGTGCGTTCTCAGATGCTTACGGCAGCAGCCCGGCGGCCTTCCGCCGCGACGGCCAGGTGCGGCTGCCGAACCCCGCCCTCAGAACAGGAAGCTATCCCATGTATGACGTGATCACCCGCACCGACCCCGCCCGCCGCCTGGCCGGCCTGCCGCACAAGGGCGCCTACCATGAAATCGGCAAGAGCTTTGAGGCCTTCGGCGCCATCTGCGAAACCCGCCAGCTGTGGCCGCAGCTGGGCGCGGTGCTGGGGGTCTATTTCGACAGCCCCGACGAGGTGGCCGAGGCCGATCTGCGCAGCTTTGCCGGCGCGGAGTTCGCGGGTGACGCGCTGCCGGAGGGCATGGAGGAGGTGAGCCTGCCCGGCGGCCGTGCCGCGGTGCTCACCTACAAGGGGCCGTATTCCGGCATCCGCGCCGCCTATCACAGCCTGTTCGGCAACTGGCTGCCGCAGTCGGGGGAGGAGCCGACCGATCAGCCCTGCTACGAAGTTTACCTCAACAACCCGCGCGAAACGGCACCGGAGGACTTGCTGACAGAGATCTGCTTGCCGCTGAAATAGCTCCCCTTCGGACCGTGGGAATGCCCGGCATTACTGCGGCCAGATCACCGGATAGAGCGAGGCCACCAGCAGCACCGCCATGGTCCAGTTGAACAGCACCAGGCGGCGCGGGCTGGTCAGGAACCGCGCCATCTGCTGGCCCAGCACCGTCCAGGAGCCGACCGAGGGCAGGTTGATCGCGCCGAAAATCACCCCCACCAGCAGGATTGCCGCCAGCGTCTGATCCGGCGTGTAGGCGCTGATCGCGGTCAGCGCCATCGCCCAGGCCTTGGGGTTCACCCATTGAAACGCTGCCGCCTGCAGAAAGGTCATCGGGCGGCCTTCCGCGCCCTTGGCTTGCACCGGCGCGGCATTGGCGATCTTCCACGCCAGCCACAGCAAATACACAACCGACACTGCCTTCAGCACCGTGTAGCTGACCGGGAAGGCATCAAACACCTGCACCAGCCCGGCGCCGACCAGCAGCACCATGAACACGAACCCCAGCGCCACCCCCAGCATATGCGGGATGGTGCGGCGGAAACCGAAGTTGGCGCCCGAGGCCATCAGCATCAGGTTGTTCGGCCCCGGCGTGATCGAGGAGACAAAGGCGAAAAGCGCAAGCGCGGTGAGGAGTTCATGAGTCATGCGCAAAATCATTGCGTTAAATGGGCCAAATGAAATTGCGTTTTGCCGTGTCTTGCGCCTATTTTCGCAACCAATGGCGAAAAATGACAAGATTAATCAGCAGATATTGCAGGATCTCACCCGCGACGGCCGCATCAGCAACCTCGAGCTGGCGGAGCGGGTGGGCCTGTCGCCCTCTGCCTGCCTGCGCCGGGTGCAGGAGCTGGAACGCGCAGGCGTCATCACCGGCTACCGCGCGGTGCTGGACCGGCAAAAGCTGGGGGTGGGTTTTGCCACCTATATCGGCGTCGGCCTGGGGGAGCACACCAAGGAGGCGCAGGAAGCCTTCGAGCGCGCCATGCAGGCGGCGCCGGAGGTGGTCGAATGCCACAACATCACCGGCACCATCGAATACCTCCTGCGTGTCGAATGCGCCGATCTGCCCAGCTACAAGAAGTTCCACACCGACATCCTCGGCACCTCGCCTTATGTCACCGCGATCACCACCTATGTGGTGATGGGCTCGCCCAAGGATATGCGGGCGTGATCTCCGACTGATGCTGGATTTTTAAGTATTTAGGGAAAGGTGAAAGACTGATGCGCTTCATCTTTCCCTAAATACTCCCTGCGCTGCGTTGGCTTCAGACGCGCGGCCGCAGGTGTTGCGTACCCTGCGTACGCTGCTCTCACCGGATCTTAAGCCGCCGGTGTCAGTCTTGCTCCCGGTCGCGATCACCCGCCGGGGCTTGGCTCCCCGGCTCCCTTGGAACCGGACCCTGCCTGGCAGCGGGGCCGTGCAGAGACAACGTTTAGCACGCGGGCGGATACGCCCGTCCATCTCCGCCATTCTGGCGGCGCCGCCAGTCCATAACACCTCCGCTGAACCGGATCATGGAAACAGGCAGAAACGGACCAAACATACCGGCAGGGCAGGGGCCTTGGCCGGGAAAAACGCATGCCGTGCCGCTTGCGGCACGGGCAGCGCCTGAGCTTCCCCACGGGAAGGCGCTGCTCGCATCCTCAAGCTCAGACGCTGTCCTTTTCTCCCGCGAGCAAGACTTGCATCGCAATCTCCGGCGAGGCCAGTACCGGCACCCTTGTCTGCTCGCGCAGCAGCTCCGCCGACCCGGCCATCGAGGCCTGCGCCAGCACCACGCAGGCGAAATCCATCGCCGCCAGCGCCTCGGCCACATCCGCCGCGATGGCAGCTGCGAACCCCGCACCATCCCCGGCTTCGAACAGCGGCCAATGATGGCCCAGCTCCAGGCAGGTGAGATCCGGGTCGCGCGCCCCGAAGGCGCGGCGCAGAAGTGCTTCCGAGGGCCCCGCGGTGCTTTCCAGGCAATAGGCCATCAGCACCGGACCGCCGATGCGTGCGGCCTCCTGCATCATCGGCCAGTCGATGCGGATCGCGCCGGCTTCCTCCGCCGCCGGGCCAAGGGTGGTGCAGGTGCACAGGACCGGCCCGTCCGCCGCCGCAACGGCCGCTGCAATCTCTGCCTCAAGGCCTGCATCACTCCCGCCCCGCGCCCGCGCCAGCCAGTCAGCGCGCACCTGCTGGTCCAGCTCGGCCTCCGGCGCCAGCGCCCGGAAGGTTTCCACATGCACCTCAGCCGTATGCAGCAACGTCAAATCCGGCATTCTTCTCTCCAATCAAAAAGGGCGCCCCGGCGGGACGCCCTTGGAACTTTCAATCACGGACCGGCGTCAGCTGCCCGCGATCAGCTCGGCCTGCGCCACAATCACCTCAGCCTGCTTGATCGAGGCGATATCGACAAGACGGCCCTTGTAGACCGTTGCGCCGGCGCCGGAGGCCTTGGCCTCTTCCATCGCGGCCAGGATCTCGCGGGCTTCTGCCACGGCCTCTTCGGAGGGGGTGAATACCTGATTGGCCAGGGCGATCTGGCTGGGGTGGATCGCCCATTTGCCGACCATGCCCAGGGTCGCCGAGCGTTTCGCCTGGGCGATATAACCGTCCTCGTCGGAGAAATCCCCGAACGGCCCGTCCACCGGCAGGATGCCATGGGTGCGGCAGGCGGCAACAATTGCGGCCTGCGCCCAGTGCCACGGATCGGACCAGTGCTTCTGGCCCTCGCGGATCATGTAGTAATTCTCCTGGGTGCCGCCGATGCCGGTGGTCTGCATCCCCATCGAGGCGGCGAAGTCCGCCGCGCCCAGGCTCATCGCCTGCAGCCGGGGCGAGGATTTGGCGATGTCTTCCGCATGCGCGATGCCCGCCGCGGATTCGATGATCACCTCAAAGGACACCGGCTTGGTGCGGCCCTTGGCGCGCTCGATGGCGGTGACCAGCGCGTCCACCGCATAGACATCCTCGGCGCAGCCCACCTTGGGGATCATGATCTGGTCCAGCCGGTCGCCGGCCTGCTCCAGAATATCCACAACATCGCGGTACCAGTAGGGGGTGTCGAGCCCGTTGATCCGCACCGACAGGTATTTGCTGCCCCAGTCCACGCTGTTGATCGCCTCGATCACGTTGGCGCGGGCCTGGTCCTTGTCATCCGGCGCCACCGAATCCTCGAGGTCGAGGTTGATCACATCCGCCGCCGAGGCCGCCATCTTCTCGAACAGTTTCACCTTCGAGCCGGGGCCGAACAGCTGGCAGCGGTTGGGGCGCGCAGGGGCTGCGGGCTGGATGCGGAATGACATGCGGAGACCTCCCGGGGTAAGGAAATTGCAGAATTTTCGATCCTTGAGTTATTAAATTGCGCACTCCCTTGCAAGCGGATTTTGCACCTGCGGCAAGAGACGCCGCGTTGCGGCAATCCCGTTTGCGCCGTTTCCGTCGCAAACATGCGCGAATGTGCCGCCGCGGCCGCCTTAGAGGTGGGGCATGGCGCCGGCCGCAAGCCCGGTGCGGGAAAGGAGTTTCATGAGACGCGCATTGATCGAGAACTGGGCCCTGTTTCTGGGCATGATGATGCTGATGGTCGGCAACGGGCTGCTGGTCACGCTGCTGACAATCCGGGGGGCCACGCTGGGGTTTTCCGAACTGGAGATCTCGATCATGCAGTCCTGCTACCCGCTGGGGGCGCTGGCCGGCACCATGCTGACGCCGCGGCTGATCGAGAAAGTGGGCCATATCCGGGTGTTCTCGGCGCTGGCGTCGATGGTCTCGGTGGCTGCGATCGCCCATCTGCTGACCGCGGACCCGGTCAGCTGGGCGCTGATGCGGCTCCTGGCGGGGTTCTGTTTCCCGGGGCTCTACGTGATCACCGAAAGCTGGCTCAACGCCAAGTCGGAAAACCGCATCCGCGCCCAGGTTCTGTCGGTCTATTTCATCATCCAGACGGCGGGGCCGGCGCTGGGCACCGCGATGGTCGGCCTGCCGGACCCCAGCGGCAACCTGCTGTTCGGGGTCACCTCGATCCTGCTGTCGGTGGCGATCGTGCCCTTGCTGCTGTCCAACAACCGGGCGCCGGATTATTCCGCCCCGGACCGGATGCCGGTGACGCGGCTGTACAAGGTGTCGCCGATGACGGTGCTGGGCATCGTCATCATGGGCGCCGGGGTGGTGGCCTGGTACATCAGCCTGCCGCTTTATGCGCTGCAGAACGGTTTCAGCGAGGCGCAGGCCTCAGGCGTGCTGGTGATTGCGCTGATCGCCTCAGCACTGGTGCAATACCCGGTGGGGTGGCTGTCCGACCGCACCGACCGCCGCTATGTGGTGATCGCGCTGTCGGGGATTTCCGCGCTGGTGGCCTTGTGGATGGCGGTGGACACGGCGCCGTCGCGCATCGTGATCGGCTTCTCGGTGATCGCGGCCACCACGCTGCCGATCTACTCGATCCTCGCGGCCCATGCCAACGACCACCTGCAGCCGGGCCAGGTGGTGCCCGCCAGCGGCACCATGGCCTTCCTGCTGCAGCTGGGCCAGTTCTTCGGCATTCTGATCGGCCCGAACATGATCGGCCTCGCAGACGGGCGGGGCCTGCAGTACCTGCTGATCGGGGTCGGCATTGTCGTTGCGCTGATCGCCATTGCCCGCCGGGCCAGCTCCGAGGCGCCGGAGGACACCGGCGAGTTCCAGGCGATGGGCGTGATCGGCGTGGCGCAGCCCGGCGCCCTGCAGGCCGAAAGCTGGTCGCAGGAGGAGGAATCGCGAACAAGCCGCGAAGCGGAGGGAGAATCTTCGACGGCTTGACCGTTCTGGCGAAGAAACTCGCGCAAGTGAAACTTTCGCGCGCGATTTCGAGAGGACTTTGCGCGAAATTCGCCCGAAATTGACGCGACCTGTTATACTGGAAGGATGAGCGCGATGATCGAGACCCCTTATCTGCTGTTCCTGGGCGATGCGCCCGACATGCTGGCTGCCAAGGTTGCCATCGGCATTCGCGACTGGCGCCCCGACCACGCGGTCGGCCAGATCTCCCTGCCGGGCTGCGGCGCGGACCTGGGCCTCAAGGAGCTGACCCTGGCCGAGGCCAAGGAAGCGGGTGCCAAGACCCTGGTGATCGGTGTTGCCAACCGCGGCGGCGTGATCTCGCCCGCGTGGAAAGAGGTGCTGATCGAAGCGCTGGAAATGGGCTATGACCTGGCCTCCGGCCTGCACAACCTGCTGCGCGACGAGGGCGACCTGGTGGCCGCGGCCCAGACCCACGGCGGCACCCTGCACGACGTGCGCGTCCCCACCGTCGGCTACCCGATCGCCAATGGCGTCAAGCGCAGCGGCAAGCGCTGCCTGGCGGTCGGCACCGACTGCTCGGTCGGCAAGATGTACACCGCCATGGCGATGGACGCCGAGATGCAGAAGCGCGGCATGAAGTCGACCTTCCGCGCCACCGGCCAGACCGGCATCCTGATCACCGGCCACGGCGTGCCGCTGGACGCGGTTGTGGCGGACTTCATGGCGGGCTCCATCGAGTATCTGACCCCGGACAACGACGACGACCACTGGGACCTGATCGAGGGCCAGGGCTCGCTGTTCCACGTGTCCTACTCGGGTGTCACCATGGCGCTGGTGCACGGCGGCCAGCCGGATGCGCTGATCCTGTGCCACGAGCCGACCCGCACCCATATGCGCGGCCTGCCGGATTATGACGTGCCGGCCCTGGAAGAGCTGCGCGAGGTGGCGCTGCCGCTGGCCCGGCGGGCCAACCCGGCCTGCCAGATCGTCGGCATCTCGGTGAACACCCAGCACCTGACCGAGGACGAGGCCGTGAAATACCTGGCCGAGGTGGAAGAGCGCATGGGCCTGCCCGCCGTCGACCCGTACCGCCACGGCGCCGGCCGCCTGGTGGACGCGCTGGCCGCAGTCTGATCTAACAGCCCCGCCGGAGGCGCGTGCCGACAGGGCAGGTGCCTCCGGCGGGAGTATTTTTGGAAAGATGAAAAGGCAGGCGCCCCGTTGGCCGGGCACCGTGCCAGGGCCCGCCGCCTGCGGAGGGCCGCAGGAAAGGGCAGTTTCATGAACATCACCGTCACCCCGGACGTCTTCAAACTGGCGCAGGTCTTCACCATCTCGCGCGGCTCGCGCACCGAGGCCAAGGTGCTGACCGTGCGGGTCGAGAAGGACGGCGTCACCGGCTGGGGCGAATGCGTGCCCTATGCCCGTTACAACGAGACGCTGGACAGCGTGACCGCCGAAATCGAAGGGCTGCCCGCCGATTTCACCCGCGAAGAGCTGCAATCGCTGCTGCCCGCCGGCGCCGCCCGCAATGCGGTGGATTGCGCGCTGTGGGATCTGGAGGCGAAACAGGCCGGTAAACGCGTCTGGGAACTGGCAGGCCTGCCGGAGCCCAAGGCTGAGATCACCGCCTACACGCTGTCGCTCGACACGCCCGAAAACATGCAGAAGCAGGCGGCGGAAAACGCCCACCGGCCTCTGCTGAAGATCAAGCTGGGCACCCCCGACGACATGCCCCGCCTGGAAGCGGTGCGCGCCGGCGCGCCCGATGCCAAGATCATCATCGACGCCAATGAGGGCTGGTCGGCAGAGGTCTATGCCGAGCTGGCGCCGCATCTGGTGCGCCTGGGCGTGGAGCTGGTGGAACAGCCGCTGCCCGCGGGTGAGGATGAGGCCCTCATCGGTATGGAGCGCCCGGTGCCGGTCTGCGCCGACGAGAGCTGCCATGACCGCGAGAGCCTGCCCAAGCTCAAGGGCAAATACGACGTGGTCAACATCAAGCTGGACAAGACCGGCGGGTTGACCGAGGCGCTGAAGCTGCGCGAGCAGGCGCTGGCCGAGGGGTACCAGGTGATGGTCGGCTGCATGGTCGGATCTTCGCTGGCGATGGCGCCCGCGACGCTTGTGGCGCAGGGTGCGGCGGTTACGGATCTTGACGGGCCGCTGCTTCTGGCCGAAGACCGCGACGAACCTTTGACATTTGATGCCGACGGCGTGCACCCGCCTGTGGCTGCACTCTGGGGCTGAGGAGACGACTATGACCCGTACCGTTTATGTGAATGGCGAATATCTGCCCGAAGGCGAAGCCAAAGTATCGATCTTTGACCGCGGCTTCCTGTTTGCCGATGCGGTTTATGAGGTGACTTCTGTCCTCGACGGCAAGCTGATCGACTTTGAAGGCCACGCGGTGCGCCTGGACCGCTCGCTCAAGGAGCTGGACATGGCGTCGCCCTGCTCCAAGGAGGAGCTGCTGGAAATTCACCGCAAGCTGGTGGAACTGAACGGCATCGAGGAAGGCCTGGTGTACCTGCAGGTCTCGCGCGGCTCCGACGGCGACCGGGACTTCGTGTTCCCCTCCGCCGATACCCCGCCGAGCCTCGTGCTGTTCACCCAGAACAAGCCCGGCCTGGCCGACAGCCCCGCTGCCGCGAAGGGTGCCAAGATCATCTCGATCGAGGACATCCGCTGGGGCCGCCGCGACATCAAGACGGTGCAGCTGCTGTACCCGTCGATGGGCAAGATGATGGCCAAGAAGGCCGGCGCCGATGATGCCTGGCTGATCGAGGACGGCTATGTGACCGAGGGCACCTCCAACAACGCCTATTACGTCAAGAACGGCAAGATCGTGACCCGCCCGCTCAGCAACGACATCCTGCACGGCATCACCCGCGCCGCGGTGCTGCGCCTGGCCGCCGAAGCGCAGATGGAAATCGAGGAGCGCCTGTTCACCATCGAGGAAGCCAAGGACGCGGACGAGGCCTTCACCACCTCCGCCAGCGCCTTTGTGATGCCGGTGGTGGAGATCGACGGCGTCACCCTGGGCGACGGCACACCCGGACCCATCGCCAAGCGCCTGCGCGAGATCTACCTGGAAGAAAGCCGCAAGAAAGCGGTCTGAGGCTGATTGCCGGATCTGGAAGCTGCGGAACGGGCTGGATTTTCCAGCCCGTTTTTCTTGGCGCCTTGTTGCCGGTTTGCATTAGTTGCGGATCCTGACTGCGTGTGCGGCGGGGCTGTCTTGCAATTTATGGTGTTTTTCGGGATGTGGCTTGCAGCAAGACACATTGTTTAAGGGCCGGATTTTGAAACAGCTTTTTCTAACCGCAGTTTTCTGCGGCGCCTTCACCTTTGCTGCTGGAACCACCGCCGGAACGCAATCTTTGCCGGAGCGGACAGCGGTGGAGGCCTCCGCTAGCGTCAGCCATAGGACAAGTGACCGGTTTCTGGACACTGCCAGCGCGGGTGCAGAGCTCCGGGCCGGGGTGCTTTTGGGGGGCAGCTTCCGGCTGATCGCGGGGCTGTCCCGGGATTTCACGCGGCTGGTTGAAAGCAAGGAACTGGGCAAGGAAACTGACCGCGGAACCCTCTACAGCCTCAGCGCGGCCTGGGATATCGGCAGCGCTCATGAAATCAGCCTTGGCTATTTCTACAACCGGTCTGAGTTTCTGAACCCTGCACCAGTTGTCAGTGAAAGCGAGAGCGTCACCCTGGATTACGGCTACTTCGCCGATTGGGGGCAGGCGGGTATTGGCGTGAGTGAAGTTCTTGGCAGCGGGTCTTACCGGGTTGTAAGGGTGAACGGTGAGTACAGGCTGGCGGGCCTGGGCGGGCAGACGGAGCTCTACGCGCTGGGTGGCGCATAGGGGGCAGTGGATGAGGATGACAAAGGGTTTTCCTTGGGGCTGCGTGCCAAGATGCCAAAAGGCTACAATCTTTATGCGTCTGCAGACCGGAGCTACTTCAGTTCCGGTGGCAACAGCACCCGGTTCAGCCTGTCTTTGGTCAAATCCTTTGGCGCCAATGCAGAGCGGGTTTTCCGCCGGCACTGAGGGCGCCAGTTTGTGAAGACCGGAAAGGCCGCCCTTCAGGGCGGTTTTTTGTTCAAAAGAGAATCAATTCCGCTGTTCCGGGCTTTGCGGCAGCGCGCAAAAGCCTGGTTTCAAAGCGGATCAAACAGCGTATTTTCCAGCCCTTGGCAACAATGGGCTCCGGGGTGAGCGACTGTTCCCGGAAACCCGTCGTACGGCTCAGGATTTTAACTAATTTTACACAAAATGCGCCCTTTGGCGGCGGAATGCGGTACTCTGATTTCAGGTGATGGGAGCCGGCCAGGGGGGCCGCCAGCCAGAGCCGCAGACCGTGGAGGTTCCAGATGCAACAGTGTTACCAGCCAGAGATCGGGGAAGCCGTGAACAGCCAGGCCGCAGAGCCGAGCGACGCGGAAATTCTGGCCGCTGTACGCCAGGTTCTGACTGCGGAAGTGGTGGAGCATCCCGATTATGCCGAGGCGCCTGCCAGCCGGGGGTGGCTGGCTGGCAAGCTCCTGGCGCGGGAACGTCCGGCCTCTGGCGCACTGGCCTCCCGGCTTCTGGGCCGCTTCCGCGGTTAGGCGCGCCGTCCGGGGGTGCGCGCCCTGCTGCGGACCGGCGGTCCGGGGATTTTCAAGAAAGACATTTTGCAGCGGCCGCCCAGAACGGGCGGCCTTTTTCATGGCCGCAGCAGCGCCTGTGGAGTGTGATAGGCTTGGCCGTGAACCGGACGGGGGAGGAGCGCAGATGCTGAACCGGATTTGGCTGCTGCTGGCAGCGGGGCTGCTGGCCGCGCCGGCTGCGGCGGCGGAGGGGGCCGCGGCGTGCGGCGGCGAAACGCCGTGCCGGATTGACGGCGGTGAATACCATATGGCCCTGCCGGAGGCCTGGCAGGGCGGGCCGGCGGTGATGTTCCTGCATGGCTATGGCAGCAGCGGCGCCAAGGTGATTGCCAACACCGGGCTGGTGGCGGGTTTCACCCGGCGCGGCTATGCGGTGATTGCCCCAAACGGGTTGCCCTGGAAAGAGGGCAAGCCATCCGACTGGTCGGTGCGCGACGGCTGGAACACCTATCCGCGCAACGACCTGGCGTTCCTGCGCGATGTGCTGGCGGATGCCGCCGCCCGCGCCGGGGTGGAGCCGGGCCGGCTGCTGCTCAGCGGCTTTTCCCGCGGCGGCTCGATGGTGTGGGATGCGGCCTGCCAGGCGCCGGAGTTTGCCGCTGCCTATGCGGCGGTTGCCGGCGGTTTCTGGCTGCCGATGGCGCAGGACTGCAAGGGGCCGGTGCGGCTGCTGCACATCCATGGTTTCACCGACAAGGTCGTGCCGCTGGAAGGCCGGGTGATCCAGGGCTCGGTGGCTGAGATCATACAGGCCGATATCTGGGAAGGGCTGCAGCTGTGGCGGCGCGAAAACAGCTGCCGCAGAAATGCCGCAGGGCATGAGACCGAAGACGGCATCTGGCGCAAGCGCTGGGACTGCGATGCCGGCGGGCTGGAGCTGATCCTGCACAAGGGCGGCCACGGCCTGCCCAAGGGCTGGAGCGCCATGGCGCTGGACTGGTTCGAGGGGGTGGAGCGCTGAGGGGCGGGGCAGGGCTGCCCCGCCGCCCGTGTGATCAGCCGCGCTCCGTCAGCCGCTCCTTGAAGAAGCTGAGGATCTCATCCCGCGCCGTCAGCGTCGGGCTGCCCGCCTCATCCACCAGATGCGCGGTGACCACGCTGTGCGGGGTGGGGACGTGTTTGGCAAAGAACGGCGGCACGTCCGCGGCGGCGGCGCTGTCCGGCAGGGTGCGGGCGTCGAAGCGGTCTCCCAAAGCCTCGGCATAGGCGGCAAAACGCTGGGCCTGGCAGAAGGCGTCGCCCTGGAACCGGTAGGCCAGCACGGTGAGGTCCTCGCGCTCCAGCCGGTCGCGCACGGCGGCCAGCTCCTCCGGCGGGCTTTCGACGCCAGCGGGGTTGTCCAGCGGCAGCGAGGGCTGCGCCAGCACCGGCGCCAGCATGGAGGGCTCCAGCATCATCGACAGGGCGAAATTGCCGGTGAAACACATGCCGACGGCGCCGGTGCCGGGGCCGCCGCAGTCCTGGTGCGCCAGCCGCGCCAGCGCCCGCAGCCATTGGGTGACAGGGCTGGAGCCATTGCCCGCAAAGGCGCGGAATTCGGCGCTGACGCAGGCGCGGCGGAACACCTCTGCGCCGTCCTCCGCCGTGGCCACGGCACCGTCGCGGCCGAACAGCGAGGGCATGTAGACGGTGAACCCCGCATCGCGCACCCAGCGGGCAAAGCGGGCGACATGCGGGCTGATCCCCGGCATTTCCGCCATCACGATCACCGCCGGGCCGCTGCCTGACACATGCACGGTTTTCTCTGCATCGTTGAGGCTGATCCGCCGCGGCTCGAAATCCTCCAGCGTGTCATCCTGGTCCAGCGGGCGCTTGGTCATTGGGTGTCCTTCCTGTCTGCGAATCTGAGTTTGTATTTTGAACTCAGGTAGAAATCCCCTATCTGGGTCCACATGTCAAACCCAGCCTCTGATTCCCGTGAAACCCTGCCCGCCGTCCGCCGCCGCGCCCTGGTGCCCAAGGAGCAGTGCCCGATGGCGCTGGCTGCAGGCATTCTGGGCGACCGCTGGACGCTCTTGATACTGCGGGAGGCGTTTTACGGCGTCTGCCGCTATGACGATATGCGCGAGGATCTGAAGGCGCCGCGCTCCACCCTGACGGACCGGCTGAACAGTCTGGTGTCGCGCGGGGTCCTGGAAAAGCGGCCCTATCAGGAGACCGGCGACCGGGTGCGCCAGGCCTATGTGCTGACGGAGGCCGGGCGCGGGCTTGCGCTGACCTTTCTGGCGCTGGCCCAATGGGGGGAGGCGCATGTCACCGGCGGCGCGGCGCCGGTCGGGGTGGCGGACCGGGAGACCGGCGCACCGCTGCGGGTCGCACTGGTGGATGCGGAGGGGGTGCCGGTAGATCCGGCGCGCGCGGCGTTGCGGCTGAGAGGCTGAGGCGGCAGCCGGTCCGGCTCCTTTCACCTTTGGGCAAATACTCCGGGGTGAATTGGCCGCCAGGCCAAGAGGGGCAGCGCCCCTCCTGCAGGCTTTGCATCCGGCAGGAAAACGACGCAGCCGATGGCGGAAACGGGCCGGTAACCGCCGGCCGCCGCGACTAGCCTTGCGGAAACCGGGAGGACAATCCATGCGGCCATTTGAAGGAGTGCGGGTTCTCGACCTGACCCATGTGTATGCCGGGCCCTTTGCGGCCTATCAGCTGGCGGTGCTGGGGGCCGAGGTGATCAAGATCGAGCCGGCGGCCCAGCCCGACCTAACCCGGGGCGAGGGCGCCGATCCGGAACTGAATGCCCGGGGCATGGGGCTGGCGTTCCAGGCCCAGGCGGCGGGCAAGAAATGCCTGGCGCTGGATCTGGCCGGTTCCGAAGGCCAGGAGATCTTTGCCCGGCTGGTGGAGACGGCCGATGTGGTGGTGCTGAATTACACGCTGCCAGCGGTGCAGCGGCTGGGCCTCACCTATGAGCGGCTGGCAGAGCTGAAACCGGACCTGATCTACTGCGCCATCAGCGGTTTCGGGCAGCAGGGGCCGAAAGCGGAGCACCCCGCTTACGACACGGTGATCCAGGCCTTCAGCGGCATCATGGCCGCCAATGGCGAGGCCGGGCAGGACCCGTTGCGGGTGGGGCCTGCAATGGTGGACTACGGCACCGGCGCGCAGGCGGCGCTGGCCATCTCGGCGGCGCTTTACGGCCGGGCGGTGACCGGGCAGGGGCGCTATATCGACGTGGCGATGGCGGATGCGGCGCTGATGCTGCAGAACTCCGGCACCTGCCAGGCGCTGCACACCGGCAAGGGGCCGCGCCCGCATGGCAACCGGGATCCGTCGCTGGCGGGCTATGCCGCTTATCAGACCGCGGAGGGCACCTTGATGATCGGGGCCTATACCAACAAGCAGATGGCGGCGCTGATGCGCACTGTCGGCCGCCCGGCGGAGGCGGAGGCGATTGCCAATACCCCCAGGGCAGAGATCGCCGCCCGCCAGACCTGGGACGCCGAAGTCCTGGCAGATGTGATGCTGACCCGCACTGCAGCGGAATGGGAGGAGCTGCTGAACGCTCATCACGTGCCCGCGGCCCGGGTGCGGCATCTGGAGGAAAGCCTGGCCGAGCCGCATTACCAGGCCCGCGGCGCGGTGCAGGAGGCCGAGGGGCAAAGACTGGCGGTTGCGGGATTCGCCTACGGCCACGGCAGCCCGGCGCTGGATCACGGCCCGCGCGCGCATGGCGCCGACAGTGCCGAAGTGCTGGCGGGGATCGGCATCACGCCGGAGGCCTTCGCAGCGCTCAAGTCCCGCGGCGTGGTGGCCTGACCGCCCGGCCCGGTCATTTCAAAACCGGAGCGCTCCCGCCCGCCGGACCTGCATTGAAAATGCAGCCCCCGCAGTTGGGCCCGGCGCCGCGCACAGCGCGGCGCCGGGCCCAAGGCCGTCCGGAAGTCCGGCCCCGGGCCGGGGTTTCGTGCGGGCGCGGGAGCGTTTAGTGGCCTCAGAGCCCATCCGCCCGCAGGCGCCGGGCAAGGCCTACTGCTTGTCGGTCACGTTTTCCTTGAACGCGACCTCGAAGGCCGCCTGTTTCTCGGCGCTGGCCTCGGTCTGGTAGTTGGCTTTCCACTCTTCCATGGTCATGCCGTAGTAGATTTCGCGGGCTTCATTCTTGTCCATGTCGATGCCGCGCTCGTTGGCGGCTTCCTGATACCAGCGGGCCAGGCAGTTGCGGCAGAAGCCGGCCATGTTCATCAGGTCGATGTTCTGCACATCGGTGCGGTCTTCCATCAGGTGCTTTTGCAGGCGGCGGAAGGCGGCGGCCTGGATTTCGATCTCGGTTTGCTTGTCCATGGCGGGGGTCCTGAGTGAGTGCGGGGTGTTTGGCACAGGCCTAGCAGCCGCGGCGGGGGCGGGCAATGGCGGGGTGCGGCAGGGTCAGATCAGCTGCAGCGCCAGCCACGGCCCCAGCGCGGTGGCGAAAATCACGATCTTGTAGGTGCCGAGCCAGCGGTAAACCGTGAGGCTGACATCCGCGGGTGCCAGCCCGAACATGCGGGCGTGCAGGCCGGCCACCCAGTCCCGCATCAGCATCAGAAGGACGGCGGAGAGGGTGAACAGGCCGATGTGCAGCAGGGTCAGCCAGCCGAAAAAGGCAGAGAGGGTTTCCTGGGTCATGACTGCTCCTTTCCCGGAAAATCCCGCGTTTCCGTTACAGATATGGGGGTGGAGCGCCGGTTCTGCAACGCGGCGCCGTTTCCCGGCGCGGGGAACAGCCGAGAGAACACGTGTTTCCCGAGACGGAATTCACGCCGGATTCCGGTGCAGATTCGAGGTCAGAGGCCGGAGGCTTCCAGCGCCTGGGGCAGGATGCGGGCGAGGCGCTCGGCCCATTCATGCTGGCCCTTGTGCTCGGCGATCAGGTCGTTCCTGAGCTCGATCAGCGTGTTGGGGCGGCCGGGCTTGGTGGCGTGGGTTTCGATCGCGTCGCCGGGCAGATAGCCGGTGTAAGGCTCATTGACGCCGACGCACAGGCCGTCCTCGCGGTTCAGCTCGTCCACGACGAAAAGCGAGAACCGTTCGCCCTCGGGGAACAGGATGCCGATCTCCCAGGGCCGCGGCGGCCGGCCGCGCAGCTGGCGGGTGAAGCTGTGCACCGAGACGATCACCGTGCGGGGGCGTTCCGCCAGCCGCGCCAGCGCCCGGTGGTAGGGGCGGTAGCAGCCTTCCAGCCGCTCCTTCAGCTCTGCCTCGCCCGCGTGGCGGTTGGCCGGGATGATGGTGCCGTCGTAAAGCTTCATCAGCAGGGTCGGGTCGTCCTCGCCGCGGTTGGGGTCGATCACCAGGCGGGAGAAATTCGACGCCACCACCGGCGCGTCCAGCATCTCGCCCAGCAGCTTGGACACCTCATAGGCGCCGACGTCATAGGCGATGTGGCGCTCCATATCCTCGCGCGGGAGGCCGAGGTCGCCGCCGCCGGCAAATTCCGGCACATGGTTGGTTGCGTGGTCGCAGGTGATCAGCCAGCGGGCGGGGCGGTCTGCGCCGTGAACAAAAAAGGGAGTATATGTCATGAGCCTGATATGTTTTGCCGCAATCTCTTTACGGGAGTTGCGCGGAAATGGGAATTGGGGGATAAGCACCCCGAGCTGTTTGCGGTAACATAAGTCAGGTCCGGAGGAGAGGAACCCAATGAAACGATCGCGCAATGTGAAGATTGTCGCCACTTTGGGGCCGGCCTCGGAGACCTACGAGACCATCCGCGCGCTGCATGAAGCGGGCGCCGATGTGTTCCGTCTGAACATGTCGCACGGCAGCCACCCGGAAATCGCCGAGAAGCACAAGATCATCCGCCAGGTGGAGCAGGATCTGGACAGCCCGATTGCGATTCTGGCCGACCTGCAAGGCCCGAAGCTGCGGGTGGGTGTGTTTGCCAATGGCGCCGAGGAGCTGGAGGAGGGGGCGAAGTTCCGCCTCGACCTGGATGAGGCGGAGGGCGACGTGTCGCGCGTGTGCCTGCCGCATCCGGAGATTTTCCAGGCGCTGGAGCCGGGGGCGCACCTCTTGGTCAATGACGGTAAGATCCGCCTGGTGGTGGATGACTGCGGCCCGGACTTTGCCGATTGCACGGTGGAGACCGGCGGCACGATTTCCAACCGCAAGGGCGTGAACGTGCCGGACGTGGTGCTGCCGCTGGCGGCGCTGTCGGAAAAGGACCGGGCGGACCTGGAATTTGTCTGCAGCTTGGGCGTCGACTGGCTGGCGCTGTCGTTTGTGCAGCGGGCCAAGGATGTCTATGAAGCGCGCGCGCTGGCCGATGGCCGTGCGGCGGTGCTGTCGAAGATCGAGAAGCCGCAGGCAGTGGAGGATTTCGAGGCCATTCTGGATGCCTCCGACGGCATCATGGTGGCGCGCGGCGATCTGGGCGTCGAGTTGCCGGTGGCGGCGGTGCCGCCGATCCAGAAACGGCTGGTGCGCAAGTGCCGGGCCGCGGCCAAGCCGGTGATCGTGGCGACCCAGATGCTGGAAAGCATGATTGAAAGCCCGATGCCGACCCGCGCCGAGGTCTCGGACGTGGCAACCGCCATCTATGAGGGCGCCGACGCGGTGATGCTGAGCGCCGAGAGCGCGGCGGGCCAGTACCCGGTGCAGGCGGTGCGGACGATGGACAAGGTGGCGGTCGAGGTCGAGGCCGACCCGACCTATACCCAGATCATTGCGTCGTCACGCTCAGCCAAGGGCACCACGGTGGCGGACGGTATCGTCGCCGCGGCGCGGGAGATTGCGGAAAAGACCGAGGTCAAGGCGATCTGCTGTTTCACCCAGTCCGGCACCACCGCGCTGCTGACCGCGCGGGAGCGTCCCGGCGTGCCGATCATCGCGATGACCCCGGTCAGTACTACGGCGCGGCGCCTCTGCCTCAGCTGGGGCTGCAAATGCGTGATGACGCCGGAACTGGACCGCTTCAAGGGCGCTGTTGTCAGCGCCGCGCGGGCGGCGCGGGCAGGCGGCTATGCCACCGAGGGCGACCAGATCGTGGTCACCGCCGGCGTGCCCTTCAACGTGCCGGGCACCACCAACATCCTGCGCATTGCGCCCTGCGACGAGCGGCTGATCTACAGCACCGATCCGGAGTAAGCGGCCAGCCGGGGCAGGCGGCGGCGATTGAAATGCCGCTGCCTGCGCCTACCATTTCCCGTGTTGCTGTGTTGACGGGGGACGTGGTTCATGGATACGGATCTGGCGCTGATCCTGGGGCTGGTCATTGCGGGTTTCACGGTGCCGCCGGTCATTTCCGCGCTTAGCGAGCGCCGCCCGCCGCGGGCGTCGGTTTTGACCATCCTGATTGCCATCGGGCTGGTTACCTATGCGGTGATGATGAATCCCGGCGGCTACAGCGTCGATGAGATCCCGGACGTGTTTTTCCGGGTTGTCGGCCGGTTTCTTTAGAGAATCCGCTTGCCCCCGGTGCAAGCATTGCGTAAAGGGCAGCTCTGTTCCGCGCGGCCGGCCTTTCTTAGGCATGCCGAGTCGCGCGTCTAGCGAACCTGCATTGAAGGAGACGGAAATGCCCAAGATGAAGACGAAGTCGAGCGCCAAGAAGCGCTTCAAGGTGACCGCGACCGGCAAGGTCATGGCTGGTCAGGCCGGCAAGCGCCACGGCATGATCAAACGCACCAAGAAATTCATCCGCGATGCCCGCGGCACCACCACCCTGTCGGCACCCGACGCAAAGATCGTCAAGGGCTTCATGCCCTACGACCGCTAAGAGGAGATCTGAGATATGTCCCGCGTTAAAGGTGGTACCACAACTCACGCCCGTCATAAGAAGGTCATCAAGGCAGCCAAAGGTTACTACGGCCGCCGCAAGAACACCTTCAAGGTTGCCCGTCAGGCCGTCGACAAGGCGAACCAGTACGCAACCCGCGACCGTAAGAACCGCAAGCGCAACTTCCGCGCGCTGTGGATCCAGCGGATCAACGCTGCTGTGCGTTCGCACGACGAAGCGCTGACCTACTCCCGCTTCATCAACGGCCTGACCCTGGCCGGCATCGAAGTGGACCGTAAAGTTCTGGCCGACCTGGCCGTGCACGAGCCCGAAGCCTTCGGTGCGATCGTCCGTCAGGCACAGGACGCGCTGGCAGCCTAAGGCTCCGGAGCTTTCGAATTCAGAAAAGGCCGCCCATCGGGGCGGCCTTTTTGCGTTTGGGGGATTCAGACGGGGCCGGGGCGCGCTGGACCGGTGTCAGGCGGCACCCGGCCTTCCGTCCTGGAGGTCCGGGAGCCGGCCGCTTGCCGCCTTTTATGCCTGCGCTAGTTAGCCTGTTCAGCACGGCAGGAGGTTGAAAATGCCATACTCTCAAAGTCAGCTGGATGATCTTGCGCAACGCTATACGGAGGCTTGGAACTCAAAAGTGCCAGAGCAGGTCGCGGCTTTCCATGATCCAGGCAGCAGTATCGTGATCAACCGCGGGGAGCCGTCGAGCGGTCACAGCGGCCTCACCGAGATGGCCGCAGGATTTCACGCGGATGTGCCGGACTTGCATCTCAGCTGCGATGGCATCCGCGGGGCCGGCGCCCATGTTTTGTACATGTGGACATTCACAGGCCACCACGCCGGGACCGGCAACCCGCTTAGCGTGAGCGGCTGGGAGGAATGGGAGCTGGGCGACGGCATGAAGATCACATCCTCCCAGGGGTGGTTCGACGCAGAAGACTACGAGCGCCAGGTCTCGGGGTAAGGTTCGGCAGCCGCGGCAAGGCAGGCCGGTTCGTCTGCGCGGCAACGCCGGCGCGCCTGCGCTGGTCAGCCCTGGCGCGGCATCCGCAGGGTGAAGACCGTCTGCGCCTCATCCGACTCCGCCGTGAGCAGGCCGCCGTGCGCCCTGGCGATCTGCTGGGCGATGTAGAGGCCGAGGCCAAGCCCGTTTTGCGACTCGCGGGTGCCGGAACGGGTGAAAGGCTCGAACAGCAGGGCCATTGTGCCTTCCGGGATCGGGTCCCCCTGGTTGGCGACCGACAAAACGAAATCGCTGCCGTCATCGCCAGCGGCCACAGTTACAGGTTTTCCCGGCGTGCCGTGTGTGACCGCGTTGGACAGGAGGTTGGAAACCAGCTGCGCGATGCGGTCGGTGTCGCAGTTCAGCGGGTCGGCGAAACTGTAGTTCTCGGTGATCGGGGCGGTCTGGTTCGCCAGCCGGATCTCCTCGACCGCCTGCGCCAGCACCGGACGCAGGCCTGTGCTGGCCGAACGTTCAACCTCGATGCCGTCGCCCAGGCGCGAGCGGGCGAAATCGAGGATGTCGTTGATCAGCGCCGACATGCGGGTGACGGACTGGCGGCCCAGGGCCAGGATCTCCAGCGCCTTGGCCGATTGCGGCTCGTTCTCCAGCAGCCGCAGCGCGGCGCCGACCGCCGACAGCGGATTGCGCAGGTCGTGGCCCAGCACCGCGATGAACTGCTCGCGAAAGCGGGCCTCCTGCTCGCGGGTGGCCAGGTGCAGCTCCTGCTCCTTGGCCTTGGTCACATCCCGGGCGTTGCAATAGAAGCGCTCGCCCTCCGGCACCGCGTTCCAGGACAGCCAGCGGTAGCTGCCGTCCTTGTGGCGGTAGCGGTTCTCGAACTGCAGGACCGGCTCGCCGTGCTTGACCCGTTCAAAGGCGGCCTCAGTCCGGGACATGTCGTCCGGGTGCAGAAAGTCGAAGAACTGGCGGCTCTCGATTTCCTCCGGCAGCAGGCCGAGGGTGCGGAACCAGGCCGGGTTGGTGTCCATGAAGACGCCGGAGGCGTCGACCACGCCCAGCAGATCAGGCGTGACCTTCCAGGTCAGGCTGGTGCGGTCCATTTGAGTAGGCATAGGCGCGGTCCATGAGCAGCGTCGGCGGATCATTCTGCACATGCCGCAAAGTGTCTGGCAAGCCTCAAGGTGTTGGACCGGCGGGAAAACGCATCCTCTGCGTGCATCAGCTGCGTGCCGCGGCCGCCGCCTTCCGCGGCGCCTACCACATCCTGGACTTGGCGTATTCGGCATAGCCGGAGTCATAGGCTTCGGCCTCGAACGCCGCCTCCTGCTCTTTCAGGAACTGGCCTGCGGTGGGGACGGCGGGGCGGTCAGCGTCCGGGTCCCACAGCCGCGAGCGCATCAGCGCCTTGGCGCATTGGAAATAGAGCTCCTGGATGGTGATCACCGCGACGGTGGCGGGCAGCAGGGATTTGCGGGCGAAATGGCTGCGCAGGCCCTCGTCCGCGGTCAGCACGGCGGTGCCGTTGACCCGCACCACTTTGTTGCAGCCCGGCACCATGAACATCAGGCTGACGCGCGGGTCGCGGACGATGTTGCGCAGGGAGTCGATGCGGTTGTTGCCGCGCCAGTCGGGCAGCCAGAGGGTCCGGTCGTCCGCCATATGCACCACCGGGCCGTCGTCGCCCCGCGGGCTGGCGTCGGTGCCTTCGGCCCCGATGGTGGACAGGACCAGGAACCGCGACGCCCCGATCCAGTCGCGGTACAGCGGCGTCAGACGGCTGGTGACCTTTGTCAGCGACTGCGGCACCGGGGCGCCGTAGATCTCTTCAAGCTCATCGGTGGTGGTGAGTGTCTGCATCGGCCTGTCTCCTTTTGGTTGCGTTTTATCTTGCCCTTTTGGGGCGATGGGGCCAATTTCGGCGCAAATGGGCCAAATTCCGGAAATCATCCCGCGGAGCCAGACCTCTGCCGATGCGGTGCAGGAGCTGCCGCACGGGGTGGCGTCTTATGCCCGCAGCTACCCGGACGGCTATGTCTCCGCCTGGCACACCCATCCGCGGCATCAGCTGGTCTATGCGGTGGCCGGGCTGATGATGGCAGAGGCCGGCGGCACCAGCTGGGCGGTGCCGGCCGGGTCGGGACTGATCGTTCCGGCGGGGATGCTGCATGAGATCCGCATGGCGGGGGAGGTGCAGCTGCAGTCCCTCTATATCGACCCGGCAGAGACCGGGGCGGAGATGATGGCGGAGTGCCGGGCGGTGACGGTCTCTCCGCTGCTGGCGGGGCTGATTGCGGCGCTGTGCGGGATGAACAACCCCTGGCCGTTGCCGCCCCGGGCGCATCATCTGAGCCGTCTGATCCTGATCGAGCTGGGCACGGCGGAGAAATCGCCGCTGGCGCTGCCGTATCCGGCGGATGCGCGGCTGCGGCGGGTCTGCGATGCGCTGATGGACAGCCCCGGCAGCGCCTGATCCACCACCTTGGCCTCTGGCAGAAAGTCCGAAAACCATGCCGCCGCGCAATAGGCCCCCGCCGCCCAGCAGCAGACGGGGCTGAGCTTCGGCGACTGGCGCGGCCGGCTGCGCTGCCAGATCGCGCTGCGGGCCGAGGCGCGCGGCGAGCGGATGGAGCAGGTGGCCCAGAGGCTGGGCTATGCCAGCCGTCAGTCCTTGCAGGAGATGATGCGGCGGGTGGTTTGAACGCGGTCCGGCTGTATTCGCCTGCGGTTCCTTAAATTGGTACACTCCGGCTGATGGAGGGTGCCATGGGTAAAGGGTCTTTTTTTGAAACCGAGCCGGGAGTGGAGCTGTATTACGAAGACCACGGGGACGGCCCGCCGATTGTTTTTGTGCCGGGCTGGACCTTCACCACCGAAGTGTTCCGGCACCAGTTTGCGCATTTCTCCAAGCGCCACCGGGTGGTGAGCTTTGATCCGCGCAGCCAGGGGCGTTCGACGCTCGTGCTGACCGGCAACGACTACACCACGCAAAGCGCGGACCTGTGCAGGCTGATTGACCATCTGGGGCTGCAAAATCCGGTTCTGGTCGGCTGGTCTGCGGCCTCGCTCACGGTGTGGGGCGTTGTCCGCAACAGGGGCACGGCGCCGCTGAGGGGGATTGTCACCATCGACATGCCGCCCGCGCCGCTGACCGGCCGTGACGAGGATTGGACAGAATTCGACATGCCCGGGGCGATGGCGTTTTACCAGGCGCTGATGACACCGAAAGGCCACCGCGACATTGTCACCTGGTACGCCCGGGAGATCATGGTGCAGCGGGGCCTGACGGAAGCGGAACTGGATTGGATCGTGTCCCAGTCCACCTCAACCCCCTGCTGGGCGGCGGCGGCCTATTGCGCGGCGGCATGGTTTTCGGACTTTCTGCCAGAGGCCAAGGTGGTGGATCAGGCGCTGCCGGGGCTGTTCGTTGTCGCGGACAGTTCTGCGGACAAGGCGCTGCCCTATCTAAAGCGGCACCTGTCCAACACAGAAGTGGAGTTGCTGGGCGGCCATTTCATGTTCTGGGAGCACCCGGACCAGTTCAATGCGATCCTGGATGCCTTCATTGCCAAGCTCAATTAGCGGCTGCTGCCTCAGGCGGCCACCCCATGGGGGCCGTGGCGGATGATGGCCCACTGGCCATAGCTGTCATCCAGATCCAGCTTGATCGCAGCATTGGATTTGGTGGAGGCGCTGCCGATCTCGGCCAGGGTGAACTCGATACCGCCGGGGATGCCGATCTGCACCCGGTGCTCGCCGTCGCCGTGCGGGGGCCGGATCGGGCGGCCGGTGGACGTGACCAGCCCTTCGATGTCCAGCCTGGCGGTGCGGTTTTCGATGTCAACTTCGTAGTCGATCCGCTTGATCAGCGTTTCATGCACGGTGTCGCACATGGCACGGTAGACCCACCAGTGGGTGGCTTCCTCGTCCGTTTCGCCGCCCATGAGCACGGTTTCCAGCGCCGCCCGCTGGGCGTCGCTGGCCCGGTCGTCGATGATTGCCTGCAGCGCGCCCTTGCCCTCGAAGACCGGGCCGGGCCAGGCATAGAGCAGGGCTGCGCGGGCGCCCGTCAGATCGGTGTCGCCGAAATGGCCCTTGTCGATGTGGAGCACCTCGAACCCGGTGCAAAACCCGTGGGTGGGCAGGTCCTCGAACTGGCAGGGGCAGCCGTAGTTGCAGTTGCAGTTCCCGAAGCTGGGGCCTTCGATATACCAATCCACATGTGCCATGGCTGTCCTCCGGTTGTTCTGCTGACTGGGATGCGCTGTGCCGCGCACCGCAAGTATAGCATAAAACCGGCGCCCTCGCCGGGCGGCGGGTCAGGAGCGGCCAGCCTCCGCTGGGGCAAGCGGGAACAGGCGGTCGTAGGCGAGGGTGAAGCCGTAGGTGTAGACCACCACGAAGGAGGTCACCGTCAGGTCGGTCGCCAGCGCCTGCCAGAGGCCGAGGTTCAGCCACCAGATGTAGACCGGCAGCGAGGTGATCAGCAGCGTCGCCTCGAACCCGATGGCGTGCAGCACCCGG
Source organism: Leisingera sp. JC11 (assembly GCF_040704725.1). Taxonomy (NCBI): domain Bacteria; kingdom Pseudomonadati; phylum Pseudomonadota; class Alphaproteobacteria; order Rhodobacterales; family Roseobacteraceae; genus Leisingera; species Leisingera sp. JC11. The sequence goes on along the minus strand of NZ_JBFCVS010000006.1, from coordinate 204,188 downwards.
CCCAGCGGCGAGCGGTCGCTGGAAACCCGTCCCGCCCTGGCGTCGGCTTGGTCGAAGAGCCAGTTGTAGAGAAGGTTCAGCAGCATTGCCTTCACGGACAGGAAGGCGCCCAAGAGGCCGATATCGCTGAGCGGCTTGTCAAAGAAGGCCGCGCCAACCGGCACCAGTGCCGCCATCAGCAGGATTTCGAAGCTGATGGTATAGCGCAGCCGGTCTTTTGCTGTACGCATTGCAACTTTGCCTGCCATTCCGTGCCTCCTTTTGCAGTCCGGGCGTTGCCTTTGTTCTACCCCTATTTCATGATGCTTCCAGTCAGTATGTATCTGAAAATATGATAGGTTGGCCATGATGTCTCCGGAAACCCTGCAGGCCTTTGTGCTGGCCGCTGAACTGGGCTCCTTCTCTGCCGCGGCGCGGCGGATGGGCAAGGCGCAGTCGGCAGTCTCAACCGCGATTGCCAATCTGGAGATCGACTGCGGGCTGCAGCTGTTTGACCGCAGCGGGCGCTCGCCGGTGCTGACAAAGGCGGGGCAGGAGATGCTGCCGCATGCGCGCGGGATCCTGCTGGGCCAGCGGGAGTTTGCCGCCAAGGCGGCGTCGATGGCAGAAGGGGTGGAAGACAGCCTGTGCCTGGCGGTGGAGCAGGGGCTGAACATGGCACCGCTGCTGGAGGCGCTGCGCGGCTTTGCCGAAGCCTATCCGCATGTGGCGCTGGAGATCCTGTCGGCCGGCCCCAATGACACCGCGGCGCTGCTGAAGGAGGGCCGCGCCGACCTGGGGCTGATGACGGAGCAGGAGAGCTACCCGGAGGGGTTCCAGTTCCGCGGTGTCGGCCACACGGTGGCAGTGCCGGTTTGCGGGCGGGATCACCCGCTGGCCGCCCTTGGCCCGCTCGCGCACCGCGATCTGCGGGCGCACCGGCAGCTGGTGCTGCAAAGCCGCTCGCAAGAGGCCCGCTGGCTGATCGGTGAGGTCTACAGCGCCTCTGTCTGGTGTGCGGAAAGCCCGGGTATGATTATCGAGCTGCTGCAGCAGGGGTTGGGCTGGGCCGAACTGCCGCTGCCCGCGGTGCAGCCGCATCTGGACAGCGGCGCCCTGGTGCGGCTGCGCTTTGGCTTCCAGCAGAGCGACGCGCTGGCGGGCGTGGACGTGGTCTGGACGTCGCAGCGGGTGCTGGGGCAGGCCGGGCAATGGCTGCAGCAGCACCTGTTGAGGCTGCCGCAGGAGGCGTGGCGGTGTTGAGGGGGGGGCGAACAGTTTGCGTGAGACTTCCAGTTCAACGAATGATTGAAACGTGAAAATGCGCCGCTGTCGCTGCCGCGGAACTTCCAGGAGTGTCCAACTGTACATGAATTTGCACAAACAGCTTTTTTTTCCGGTCTTTCTCATTGAGGAGACAGACGCAAACAAATTAACGGGCTTCAATATAGTGGAAGGACCGACTGGGTTTACAACTTGGACTCGGATCCCGGTCATCGGAAAATACTCCCGAGGTCAAGTGTTTGCCGCAGACGGAAAGATCTATTGGTACTGTGGTGAGAGCGGATATTTTCGTTTTAGCGAAAAGGTTTGCATGCTTTTGGAGATTTTGATGCTCCCTACGATCTTCTCCAAGATGTTTGAATCTCTTTTTTATCACGGACCCAAGCTGGCTTCAGTAGAAACCGTCGGACTTGTTGAGTTCAAATAAACAGTTTTGCTTGCCGTAAAACGATATGGTTCGAGCGATCTGGAGCAGCTTTTTGAGCTGGTCGAGCCCTGTGGGAGCTTTGAAGAGGTTATCAGAAGAATCGATTGGTGGAGGTTCCACGGTGGTCGTCGTGACGAGGATGGGCATCCGCTTGAGAGTTAGCACGCAGAAGATAACGCGCGCTGGAGTGAGTGTTGGCAAGGGCCGGCAACACACCCGCCCGCCATCCGTCCCCGCCCTCTTGCTTTCGCGCGCCCTTGTGGTAGCAGGGCACAAGCAGAATTCGAGGGGCCGTGATGGACGATCTTAAAGCCAAATACCTGGGTCAGATTGCAGAGGCCGCCGACGAGGCGGCGCTGGAGGCGATCCGCCTTGCCGCCGTTGGCAAGAAGGGCGAAGTGGCGCTGAAGATGCGCGAGCTGGGCAAGATGACCCCGGAAGAGCGCCAGGTGGCCGGCCCCGCGCTGAACGCGCTGAAGGATGAGATCAACTCGGCCCTCGTGGCCAAGAAGGCGGGTCTGGAAGATGCCGCTCTGGATGAGCGCCTGCGCACCGAGTGGCTGGACGTGACCCTGCCGTCGCGCCAGCAGCGCCAGGGCAGCCTGCATCCGATCAGCCAGGTCAGCGAAGAGATCACCGCGATCTTTGCCGAACTGGGATTTTCCGTTGCCGAAGGTCCGCGGATCGACACCGACTGGTACAACTTCGATGCGCTGAACATCCCCGGCCACCATCCGGCACGCGCCGAAATGGACACGTTCTATATGCACCGGGCCGAGGGCGACAACCGCCCGCCGCATGTGCTGCGCACCCATACCTCGCCCGTCCAGATCCGGTCGATGGAGAAGATGGGCGCGCCGCTGCGCATCATCTGCCCGGGCGGCGTCTACCGTGCAGACTATGACCAGACCCACACGCCGATGTTCCACCAGGTCGAAGGCCTGGCGCTGGACAAGGACATCTCGATGGCGAACCTCAAGTGGGTGCTGGAGGAATTCGTCAAATCCTTCTTCGAGGTGGACGACGTCGAGCTGCGCTTCCGCGCGTCGCACTTCCCCTTCACCGAGCCGTCGGCCGAAGTGGACATCCGCTGCTCCTGGGAGGGAGGTGCGCTGAAGATCGGCGAGGGCGACGACTGGATGGAGATCCTCGGCTCCGGCATGGTGCACCCCAAGGTGATCGCCGCGGGCGGCATTGACCCCGATATTTATCAGGGCTTTGCCTTTGGCATCGGCATCGACCGTTTGGCGATGCTGAAATACGGCATCCCCGACCTGCGCGCCTTCTTCGACAGCGACCTGCGCTGGCTGCGCCACTACGGTTTCCAGAGCCTCGACATGCCGGCGCTGCATGGCGGTTTGAGCCGGTAGGTGTACGTTATCAGCTTATACCTGTCGCGCTATGTGAGCTGGTGTAATGCGGTTTCTGAAACCACGCCCCGCTGGAAAATCAATCTGGCGGGGCTGTTGTTTTTTGTGGTGGCTGTTGTATTGATCTCTTTCGCGCCCGCAGAGATTTCTTTGCCCGTTGTATTCTTGGGGGGTGCCCCGGCCAGTCTGTTCTTTGACTTGGACCGGCGTTTGAGAAGGAAAAAGGCGCGCGAGATGCGTGCCGCCACAGCACAACTGCGCAAGACACAAAGTCTGCTCAAAGGCTTCAAACGCTAGACATTTTCTCTTCTGCCCGGCGAGCAGGCCTGGCAGAACCCGTCCAGCCGCCACGGGGTAGGGCTGCCCTGAAAGTTCAGTCATTAGCGCGGAGACAAGGCCGAAAGGCCGCCGCGCCATTGCCTGACCGCCCGCACGGGCAGGCGACAGCGCGCCCTGTGGCGCTTTCGTGATTTTCACGCTGCTGCTGCTGCGCCGCCCAGCCGTTCCCCCAGTGCCTTGATCTTGGAGATCCGGTTTTCCTTGTCCGGGATGATGAAGCCGCGGATCTTCCGGTTGACCATGCCGGCCATCAGCTTGCCCAATAGCTTTGGCGAGCGCGTCTTGGCATAGCGCAGCTTGACCAGGGTGCCGCCGCCGACTTCCTCCATCTCGATGGTTTCATACATCTGCAGGCCCATCGCCAGATTGTAGCGGCCGGTGACATATTCGCCTGGGTTCCAGTCCACCACCTCGTAGGGGAACAGCGCGTCGCCGTGGTAGCAGTGATAGAGCGTGCCCGGCTCAATCTTGCCCTTGTTGGTGTTCAACAGGTCCATCTTGTCGGCGCTGAGCCATTCCGTCCGCAGGTCCGGCCGGGTGCAGATGGTGAAGGCGATCTCGGGTGAAACGGGCAGCGGGATGATCCATTCGTCCAGCAGCAGGTCATCCGTGGCGCCGACAAAGCTGCGCTCGCTGGAGCGGCGGCGCTGCCAGGCAACGCGCATGTCGCGGACCACGTATTCGACCGGGCCGATATGTTCGATGTCCTCGCTGTGGAACTCGCTTTCATCGAAGAAATCGACCAGGTCCATCGCCCGGAGCGCATCGCAGGAGATCAGCGTATAGGCGGTGAGGCCGGTGCGTTCGGTGACCGAGTTCTTGAGCAGCCTGAAAGCGGTGATCACATCGGGGCCGGCCAGTTCATGCCTGCCTTGGGTGTCCTGCTCGATGCACTCGCCGTAATGCACCACCAGTTTCAGCTCCAGATCGCCGATCTTGCTGCAGGCGTCGCAGGTGCAGCCGGTATTGAGGATCATCTTCTCCTTCTCGCGGGCGAAGATGCAGTAGAGGCTTTCGGCAAAGTCGAGGATGAACTGCTTGGTCATCACCTCGCTTTCATAGGCATAGGCGAAGACCGCATCGCCCTGCAGGCCGGAGACCTGGAGCGGGGCGCGGATGGCGGGGAGGAGGCTGCCGAAGAGCGTGTCCAGGATGCCCTTGGAATGCTCCAGCGGGGTGCCGGTCATGAATTTGGTGTAGCCGGACAGGTCGGCAATGACGAAGAAGGTCTTCTGAACCCCGGAATGCTGAGCCGTCATCGGTGTCTCCCTGGCAGTGAGGAGGCCAGTATGCGACAGGTTGCGGAAATTTCAAAATCTTGGGGCGGAGCGGGTTTTCAGCGCGGGAAAAGGCCGCAGGCCGCCGCCCACAAACTTGTGACGTGACAGCTGCCGCGCGGCAGCTACCCTAGGGCGAATGATCCGAGCTGTTCTTTCCCTTTCCGCCGTCCTGCTGTGGGCTTCAGCCGCTGCAGCTATGGGGCCGCCGAAATCCGGCGGGTGCCAGGACGCAACACCCTGCGAACTGGGGGACCGCTCCTACCACGTGATGGAGCCGGAGGGCTGGGACGGAGTCTCGCCGCTGCCGGTGCTCTTGCATTTCCACGGCTGGTCCCGCACCGGGCGCCATGCCCAGAAAAGCAACCGGGTGGGGGTCTCGGCCAAGCGCCGCGGCGTGCTGCTGGTGACGCCGAACGGGCGGCGCAAGACCTGGGATTTCTGGTCGGCAGAGACAGAGGACGTGGGTTTTACCGACGCGGTGCTGGCGGACGTTGCCAAGCGTTACCCTGTTGATCCCGAACGCATTTATGTCTCCGGCTACTCCTATGGCTCGGCTATGGCCTGGCGGTATGTCTGCCACAGCGGCAATGATGTGGCGGCGCTCCTGGCGGTGGCGGGCACCATTCAGCAGAGCGAGGACTGCCCGGAAGCGCCGCGCGAGGTGCGGCATGTGCACGGTCTGAAGGATACGGTGATGGACTTCCCCTATGGCCCCGGCGGCGAGCGGACCTATCCGGTGGCGCTGTGGCGGGCGCGGCTGGGCTGCGGCGCGGCGCGGGCGCTGGGGCAGTGGCAGGTGGTGGAGTTCCTGAAACTGGAGCGCACGGTCTGGGCGGGCTGCGCCGGAGGGCAGGTGGTGCTGGACACCCATCCCGGTGGCCATTTCATCCCGCACGGCTGGATCGGGCGGCAATTGGATGAGCTTTTGAACCTCACTCCCAGCTATCCTTAGGCGCCGGTGTGCTGAACCCTTGAACCTTGGCGCATTCTTTGCCATTGCCTCAGGTCAAACACGCATGTCTGCCAAGGGGTCCCCGACCGATGAAATTCACGCTTTCCTGGCTGAAAGACCACCTCGACACCGATGCCTCGGTGGAAGAGATCACTGATGCCCTGACCGATCTGGGCCTTGAGGTCGAAGGGGTCGTCAATCCGGCGGACGCGCTGAAGGATTTTACCCTCGGCTATGTGAAACACGCCGAGAAGCACCCGGATGCTGACAAGCTGCGGGTCTGCAAAGTGGACACCGACGAGGGCGAGCTGCAGATCATCTGCGGCGCGCCGAATGCGCGCGAAGGCATCACCGTGGTGGTCTGCAAGCCGGGCATGTATATCCCCGGCCTCGACATCACCATCGGCGTCGGCAAGATCCGCGGCATCGAGAGCTTCGGCATGATGGCGTCCGAGCGCGAGCTGGAGCTGTCGGAAGAGCATGACGGCATCATCGAGCTGCCCTCGGGCGAGGTTGGCGACAAGTTCGTGGACTGGCTGGCGGAGAACGATCCGGCCAAGGTCGATCCGGTTATCGAGATTGCGATCACCCCGAACCGCCCCGATGCGCTGGGCGTCTACGGCATTGCCCGCGATCTGGCGGCGCGCGGCCTCGGCACCCTCAAGACCCGCGCGTTTGAGGCGATCCCGGGCGATTTCGCCAGCCCGGTCAAAGTCACCATCGACGAAGACACTCTGGACGGCTGCCCGCTGTTTGCGGGCCGGGTGATCAAGGGCGTGAAGAACGGCCCCAGCCCGCAGTGGCTGCAGGACCGGCTGAAGGCGATCGGCCTGCGCCCGATTTCGGCGCTGGTGGACATCACCAACTTCTTCACCTTCGATCAGAACCGCCCGCTGCATGTGTTCGACGCGGCCAAGGTCGCAGGCGACCTGCGGGTGCACCGTGCCCAGGGCGGCGAGACGCTGAAGGCGCTGGATGAAAAGGAATACACCTTCGGCGCCGGCCAGATGGTGATTTCCGACGCCAATGGCCCCGAGAGCATCGGCGGCATCATGGGCGGCGAAGAGACCGGCTGCACCGAGGAAACCGTGGATGTGTTCCTGGAGAGCGCGTTCTGGGATCACGTGCAAATCGCCATGGCGGGCCGGGCGCTCAAGATCAACTCCGACGCACGCTACCGCTTTGAGCGCGGCGTCGACCCGGAATACACCATCGAGGGCCTGCACCGGGCGACCCAGATGATCCTGGACCTGTGCGGCGGCGAGCCGTCCGAGGTGGTGATCGCGGGCGACGTGCCCGATCATTCGCGTGCCTACAAGCTGGACGCCGACCGGGTGCAGTCGCTGGTGGGGATGGAAATCCCGGAAAGCGACCAGCGCCAGACCCTGACCCGCCTGGGCTTCCGCCTGGAGGGCAGCATGGCGCATGTGCCCAGCTGGCGCCCGGATGTGCAGGGCGAGGCCGACCTGGTGGAAGAGGTCGCCCGTATCGCGTCGCTGACCAAGCTGGTGGGCAAGCCGCTGCCGCGGCTGACCGACGGCATCCCGAAACCGGTGATGACGCCGCAGCAGCGCCGCCAGCAGATGGCGCGCCGCACCTGCGCCAGCCTCGGCTATAATGAGGTCGTCAGCTACAGCTTCATCGACAAGGCCTCCGCTGCGCTGTTCGGCGGCGGTGACGATGCCACCATGCTGGCCAACCCGATCTCTTCCGAGATGTCGCACATGCGCCCCGATCTGCTGGCGGGCCTGCTGCAGGCTGCGGCCCGCAATCAGGCGCGCGGCTACATGGATCTGGCGCTGTTCGAGGCCGGCCCTGCCTTCACCGGCGGCGAACCGGGCGAGCAGGTCAATCAGATCGCGGGCCTCTTGGTGGGCCGCACCGGGCCGAAAGACGTGCATGGCGCCTCGCGCGCGGTGGACCTTTATGATGCCAAGGCCGACGTTGAGGCGGTGCTGGCCGCCATCGGCGCGCCCGCCAAGGTGCAAATCCTGCGCGAAGGCGCCGCCTGGTGGCACCCGGGCCGCCATGGCCGCATCTGCCTGGGGCCGAAGAAGACCCTCGGCGTTTTTGGCGAGCTGCACCCGAAGGTGCTGAAAGCGATGGGCATCAAGGGCGCGGCTGTTGCCTTCACCATTTTCCCGGATGAGGTGCCGCTGCCGCGCAAATCCGGGGCCACCCGCCCGGCGCTGGCGATCAGCGACCTGCAGTCGGTGGAGCGGGACTTTGCCTTTGTGGTCGATGCCGATGTCGAGGCGCTGACCCTGGTCAATGCCGCCGCCGGTGCCGACAAGGCGCTGATCGAGGACGTGCGCGTCTTTGACGAATTCATCGGCGGCTCCCTGGGCGAGGGCAAGAAGTCGCTGGCGATCACCGTGCGGCTGCAGCCCAGCGACAAGACGCTGAAGGAAAAGGACATCGAGGCGGTGAGCGAGAAGATCATCGCCAAGGTGGCGAAGGCCACCGGCGGCACCCTGCGCGGGTAACGGCGGTTCCAAGGCTTTTTTGAAAAGCCTTGGCAAAAGTTTTCAGAAAACTTTTGGGCAGCGCACCCTGCGGGGCGCTGCCCTTTTCATGTCACCTGGCAGAGAAGAACTCCGCCAGCAGGTCGAACACCAGCCGGATGCGGCGGCTGGTGTGCAGTTCGCGGTGGGTGGTGAGCCAGACCGGGAAGGTGATGGCATCGCTGCCGGGCAGCACACGCTCCACCTCCGGCGCGGCGGCCGCGACCTCATCAGACATCGGGGTGATGCCGAACCCCTGCCGGACCAGTTCCCAGCACACCAGGCCGCTGTTGGAACCGATGCGGAAGTTCTCCGCGGTGACGGGGATTCCCATCGGCACCAGGTAGCCGATCATCCGCTCGGTGTCGCCGAAGCTGACAAAATCATGGTTTCCCAAATCCGCAAGGGAAGACGGGCGGCCGCGCCGGTCCAGGTAGGTCCTGGCAGCATAAAAATGCCCGGCCGCCTCCTGCACCAGCCGGGCGATCAGTTCGGGCTGCTCCGGGCGGACGTGGCGGATGGCGATATCGGCCTCGCGCCGCATCAGGTCGCGGATGTCATTGGCGGCCACCACGTCGACGGTAAGGTTGGGCGCCCGCTGGCGCAGCTGCTGCAGCAGGGGCGGCAGCACATGGGCGGACATCACATCCGAGGCGGTGATGCGCACCGTGCCCTCGATCGATTGCGCCTGGCCGCTGGCGGCCAGGGCCAGCGCATCTGCGGCCTCGCCCATTCTGCGGCTGTGGGCGCGCAGCTCATGCCCTGCTTCGGTCAGCGCCAGCGAGCGGCCAAGGCGTTCGAACAGCAGCACGCCCAGTTCCGCCTCCAGTGCCGCGACCTGGCGCGACAGCGTCGGCTGCGTCAGGCCAAGCTGCCGCGCGGCGGCCGACAGCGAGCCGGTTTCAGCGGTGGCGAGAAAGGCGCGGATGTGGTTCCAGTCGGGTGCATTCATGCAAATACGTATATCAGCCTTGCGGATTTCGGCAATTTATCCGTGGTTCCTGCATAGGTAGGGTTTGCGCAACCAAGGAGATCCGCCATGACCGCCGACGCCCGCTTTTGGAACAAGATCGCCCCGAAGTACGCCAAATCAAAGATCCGCGACGAAGACGCCTACCGCTACACGCTGGAGCGGACACGGTCTTACCTCAAGGCGGACGACAATGTGCTGGAACTGGGCTGCGGCACCGGCTCCACCGCGATCGAGCTGGCACCGGGCGTGGCCAGGATCACCGCAACCGATCTGTCGGAGGCGATGCTGGAGGTCGGCCGCGAGCGGGCCTGGAATGCGGGCACGGCCAACATCGAATTCCACTGCTGCAGCGCCGGGCAGGCGCCGGAGGGCCCGTTTGACGCGGTGCTGGCGCATAACCTGCTGCATCTGCTGCCTGATCTGGAGCAGGTTCTGGATGGCGTCTCCGCGCGGCTGCGGCCTGGCGGGCTGTTCATCTCCAAGACGCCCTGCCTGGGCGAGAAGCGGGGCAGCTGGAAATACTGGCTGTTCACGGTGGCCATTCCGCTGATGCGGCTGGCGGGGAAGGCGCCCAGCTTTGTGGACTTCATGGACATCCGCAAGCTGGAGGCGGCGGTGCAGGCGGCCGGGTTCGAGATCATCGAAACCGGCAACTACCCGGCGGACACGCCGGGGCGCTATCTGGTGGCGCGGCGGCGCTGAGTTTTGCCTTTGCCCCATCCGTGCTAGCTTACGGGGTGGAGGCTGACATGTTCGAGGACCGGATTTCCGCCGGGCTTCAGCTGGCCGGAAAACTGGCTGAACTGCCGATGACGGATCCCGTGGTGCTGGCGCTGCCGCGGGGCGGCGTGCCTGTGGCGCTGCCGATTGCGCAGAAACTGCGCGCGCCCCTGGACCTGATCCTGATCCGCAAGATCGGCATGCCCTCCAACCCGGAGCTGGCGGCAGGCGCCCTGGCCGAGGGCAGCAATCCCATATTCAACGGTGCGCTCTTGCAGGCCACCGGCATGAAGCCGGAGGATTTTGCCGCACAGGTGGCCCAGGCGCGGGAGGAAAACGCCGCCCGCCGCGCCAGCTATTTGCAAGGGCGCGATCCGGTGGAGCTGGAAGGCCGCACCGTCATCGTGGTGGATGACGGGATCGCCACGGGCGCGACCTTCATGGCGGCGCATTTCTGGCTCAAGGAGCGTAAGCCGGCGGCGGTGATCCTGGCGGTTCCTGTCGCGCCGCCGGAAGCGGTGGACGAACTGCGCCCGCTGGTAGATACTCTGGTCTGCCTGCTGAGCCCCAGGGACTTCTGGGCGGTCGGCGCGCATTACAGGGATTTTACGCAAACCAGCGATGACGAGGTCATGGCCGCCCTGGCCGCGGCCCCGGAAGCTGGCGCAGGAAAGGACACGAAGTGGCATTGAACGTTTACCTCTCGGGCGAGATTCACACCGACTGGCGGGAGCAGATCATCGACGGCGCAAAGGGGCTGGAAGTGAGCTTCAGCGCGCCGGTGACCGACCACGACGCCAGCGACGATTGCGGCGTGGCGGTGCTGGGCGCCGAGGAGAGCAAGTACTGGCACGACCACAAGGGCGCGATGGTCAATGCGATCCGCACCCGCAAGGGGATTGCGGACGCGGACGTCGTGGTGGTGCGCTTCGGCGACAAGTACAAGCAGTGGAACGCGGCCTTTGATGCGGGCTATGCCGCGGCGCTGGGCAAGTCGATCATCGTCCTGAGCCCGCCGGAGCATCAGCATGCGCTGAAAGAGGTCCACGCCGCCGCGCTGGCGGTGGCAGAGGAGCCGCGCCAGGTGGTTGAGATCCTCACCTATGTGCTGACCGGCAAGCTGCCTGCATGACAGCTCCGGCGCTTGAGACCGAGCGGCTGATCCTGCGCCCGCACGGGGTGCAGGATTTCGACGCCGTGGCGGCGCTTTGGGCGGCGCCGGAGGTGGTGCGTTTCATTTCCGGCACGCCCTCGACGCCAGAGGAAAGCTGGACCCGGCTGCTGCGCTACATCGGCCATTGGCAGGCGCTGGGATACGGCTACTGGGCGGTCACCCTGCGCGACAGCGGCCGGTTCATCGGCGAGGTGGGCTTTGCCGATTACCAGCGCAGCATGGAGCCGCCGCTGGCAGGCATTCCGGAAGCGGGCTGGGTGCTGTCGCCCGAGGTGCACGGGCAGGGCATCGCCACCGAGGCGGTCGGCCGCATCCACCGATGGGCGGCAGAGGCGACGGACTGGGCGGAAACCGCCTGCATCTTCGACCCGGCCCACACGGTGTCGCATAGGGTGGCGGTCAAACTGGGCTATGCGCCTGCGGGCGAGGCCCTGTACCGGGGCAACCCCACGCTGGTCATGAAACGGGCCATTTCCCGGCGCTGAGTCCGCGGCGCCTGGCAGGGTGTGCTGAAAGTCTTCGCGCGTTCAGCGGCTTGGGGGCCCATTCCCCCTGCAGGAAGCCGCGCCGCTTCGGCCCCCTTCAACGCTTCTTTAACGGGCGGCGGTCTAGTCTGCCGGTGACACCCGAACATTAAAAGGCACTGTTCTCCCCAGAGGGCAGTGTTCAGGACTGCCTTATGAAGAACCGCCGCCGCCCTGCCGCGCAAGTTACCCCGCTGATTGAGGATGCGGGGCTGTTCAAGTGCGAGGTGCGCGAGGTGCCGGTAGAGCTGGTGCCGGTGTTCAGCCGCAACAACCGCGGCGACCTGGTGGTAAAGGGGATCGTGCAGCCGAACACCGAGGTCGAGGTGGTGTTTGCCGGCCGCCGCCTGCGCGAGGCTGCGAGCCTGGTCGAGCGGATGAAGAAACTGCGTATGCAGGGGGCGCGGGCGGCCCTGAACGGCCACGAGGCAATGAACCAGATCAGCCGGCTGCGCCTGCCGGTGCGGGTGCGCGGCACCTGGCGGCTGCGGTTCGAGCCGGATGCCTCCGGCTGGGAAATGAAGAGCTACCAGCTGATCGCCGCGCAATGGGCCTTTACCGACCTCGAGGGGTATACCGTGCTTTGCGGCTGGCCGCCGGTTGAAGCGGAGGACAGGGTGCAGGACCGTGCCCGGGAAGCGCGGGCGCGGCAGGCGGCCGCCAAGGCGGCACAGGCGGCCCGGCAGGCCCCGGAGGCGTGAACGCCCCGCCGCAGGCGGGGCGCCGGACCCAACGGGATGCGGCCCCGATAGGGGCCAAAGACGGGCGGGAGCGCCTCAGCCCGCCTTCTTGATTTCCACAGAATGCGGATAGGGGATGGAGATGCCCTGGGCGTCAAAGGCCTCTTTCACGCCCTGGGTCAGGGCGAATTTCAGCTCCCAGTAGTCCTCCGCCTTGCACCAGACCCGCGCGGTCAGGTCGACCGAGCTGTCGCCCAGGTTGGTCACCCGCACCCAGGGCTCCGGGTCCTGCAGCACCCGGGCGTCGCCGTTGGCCTGGGCCAGGATGATCGCCTTGGCGGTGTCGGCGTTGTCGCCGTAGTCGATGCCGAACACCATGTCGACGCGGCGGGTCGGGTGGTGCGAGAAATTGGTGATGACCGAGCCCCAGGCCTGGCCGTTGGGAACGATGATCTGCACGTTGTCCGGCGTCGCCAGTTCGGTCACGAACAGGTTCACGTCCTTCACCGTGCCAGAGGTGCCGCCGATGTCGACATACTGGCCGATCTTGTAGGGGCGGAACAGGACCAGCATGAAACCCGCCGCCAGGTCGCTGAGCGTGCCCTGCAGCGCCAGGCCGATCGCCAGGGTGGCGGCGCCCAGCATCGCAACCAGGCTGGTGGCCTCGATCCCGAAGATATTGAGGATGGCGACCAGCACCACCGCCAGCAGCGCCCAGCGGATCATGCTGGCGGCGAAATTGCCGAGGGTGGGGTCGATCTGCGGCGTCTTGTTGATGCGGTTGCGCACCGCGGCGCTGATCCAGCCGGTGGCGATCCAGCCGAGGATCAGAACCACCAGCGCCTTGACGCCTGCCACCAGCAGCGGCCACAGCGCGCCGGCCTGTTCAATCAGTTGTTCCATATCCGCTGTCCCTATTCGCGTTTTTTGTGCGCCGGACTGTCGTGCAAGAGAGCAGCTGTGGCAATAGCGCGCGGCGGGGAAAGATCGGGCGGCTGCGGCTCAACTTGCAGGGGAGCCGCGCCGCCCGCTCTGCGGGTCAGGCCAGATCGAAGTCTTCCAGCTCCAGGTCCTCCCCGGCCTCCGGGCCGGGCTCTGCGTGGCCGTCCAGGCTCAGCGCTGCCATCAGGTCATGGCCTGCCAGATCGCCGGCGCCATCAAGGGCATCGTCGTAGGCCGCCAGCAGATCGTCCGCACTTTGGAAGCCGCCCTCCGGCGCGTCGATGCGGAACAGCTCTTCCTGCGCGCCATCCGCGCCAGTACCGTAAAAGACAACGGATTGAGCGGCTGACAGGTCGCCGCCGATGTCGTCCGACAGGAAGTGGGACAGGTAGTTGTCGAAAGTGGGTTCGGTGCCCTCGGGCAGGGCCGGGATGCTGTAGGGGTTCGGGTCCGGTTCTTCGGCCAGCATGAAAGTGCCTCCCAGCGGGTCGCCGGACTCCGAGAACACCTCGCCGAAGAAGACTTTCTCATAGGTGGGGTCTTCCGGATCCTCCGGTTCTTCCGGCTCTTCCGGCTCCTCCGGGTCGCCGCTCACCCCTTTGATGGAGCCCGCGTCATTGGTGGTGGAGGTGGCGCGGATGCCGAAGATATCGATCTCGTCGAGGCTGGCGATATCCAGGGAGACCGTCATCGTGTCGCCGGTCTGCAGGTAGGTTTCCTTGTCCTCGCCCTCCGGCCCCAGGCCGGGATCGCTCAGCTGGGTGGCTTCGTCCCATTGCACCTTTTCGCCGTCCAGGCTGGCGCCGTTCAGGTTCAGCGGGCCGCTCAAGGACTCGCTGGAGCCGGAGAAGTCATCATCGCCGAAATAGATGGCGTTCACATCCATGGCGCCTTCATCGACGGTGATATCGGCAAAGAATTCGCCGTTTTCCTCATAAACGGTGACGGTATAGGCAAGGCCGTCCACCGCGTAGGTAAAGATCTTGGAGCTTTCAGGCATGAAATCTGCTTTCACTGGTGACCGGGCAGAGGGGGCAGCTTTGCCTTGCCGGCCGAAATGATCCAGGCAAACTGCAAGTTGGCAGCGCGCCACGGTGCGGACAGGAAAGAGGGTGGGCGCGCCGCATTTTTGACAAATTTTACTTAAGGTAAAAAGAGTGCAGCCGCAATCCTGCCCGGGGATCCGGAGGGCGCGGCTACAGAAAAGCCTTTCCGGCAAACTCTTTTGCGATCACGCCGCGTATGAACTCCGCCAGCTTGAGGAAGCTGGCCGGTGTGCCGCTTGACCGCCGCCAGGCCAGGCCGGCCTGCCGGTACAGCCCGGGCTTCATCTGTGTGATGGCGACGTCGCCCTCGCCGGGTTTGACCTCGGAGCCGGCGTAGAGCGCGGGCAGCAGCGTCATGCCCATTCCAAGCGATACCATCTGGCGCAGCGCGTCCAGGCTGGTGCCTTCGAAATCGTCGCGCAGGCGGGCACCGGAGGCGGCGCAAAGCTCGGACACCTGACGGCTGAGCATATATGACGAATTCAGGCTGATCAGGTTTTCGCCCGCCAAATCCATCTTCTTGACATGGTCGCGGCCTGCCAAACGGTGTTCCCGCGGAACGGCCAGATACAGCGGCTCCCGGAACAGGAACTTGTGGCTGACATCGTCCCTGGCGATTGGCAGCTGGGTCAGGACAAGATCGTGTTTTCCGGCCAGCAGGTCCTCGGTCATTTCACGCGGTGTTCCGTCCCGAATGACAAGCTTCAGGTCCGGATAGGCCGTGTGCAGCTGCCTGAGCACCCTGGGCAGCAGGTACGGGCCGATGGTCGGCGAGGACCCCAGGTGCAGAGTGCCCGTGAGCCTGTTTTCAGACGGGCCGCTGATCCGATAGAGCTTTTCGACATCCTGCAGGATCTTTTCGGCCTGCGCTGCGACCTCCCGGCCCTCAGGCGTCAGAATCAGGCCGCTGCGCCGTCTTTCTGCCAGGCGGGTGCCAAGCGTCTCCTCCAGCGCGTTAATCTGCAGGCTGAGCGAGGGCTGGCTGATGCCAAGCTGGCGCGCAGCGTTGCGGTACTGCAGCGATTTGCTGAGCACGCTGAAGTAGCGGAGCTGGCGCAAGGTTATGGCAGTCAAAGGATCCTCTCTGAGCCGTTGGATAGGAAAAACCAATCTTTTTACAAAGTAAGATTGGCTTCTAGCGAGGGCAATGCCTGCCTATCTGAAAACCGGGTCACCGATACACACAGCCCAAAGCACAGGAAAAGGAGGTAAATTGATGAAAGACAGTCACCGGGTAAAGGCGTTTTCTCTCCAGGTACGGCTGGCGCAGCTGCGTTTGAAGCATCAGGACGTGAAGGCGAAAATTGCGACTGAGCTAAAGCGGCCCGCACCGTGCAGCCTGATCCTGCGCGGGCTGAAATTGCGGCGTCTGCAGATCAAGGACGAAATGGTGCGCTGCCTGGCGCTGCTGCGGCATCATGGGCTGGGGCGGCTGTCGCCGCAGCACCGCGGTTCAGGAGAGCCGGCATGATCCTGCATTCTGATCTGCGGCATCCTGGAAGGCGGTTTATGCACAGCGCCGACCTTGACGACATGCGTGCGGCAATTCTCGATGACGAGGACGACGATGACGGCCCCGATGGCGGCAGTCCGCATGTGAGCGTCAAGACACGCCGCCGGGCGGTTCTTGTTGCCCGGATCGGCGCCGGCAGGGTCTGAGGGCCGCAGGCCCAAGCCGCCAAGCCTGGCAGCGCCGCCTCGCAAGAAGAAGCCCCGCCGAAGGGCGGGGCTTCTGTCTATTCCGCTGTAAAGCGGCTTACTGCTTGAGCGCCAGTTTCGGCGACAGCACGTCCATGCCCAGGGCCTCGCCGACCGCGTAGTAGGTCAGCTGGCCGGCGTGCACGTTCAGTCCGTTCAGCAGGTGCGGGTCGTCCTCGCAGGCCTGGCGCCAGCCTTTGTTGGCAAGGTTCAGCATGAAGGGCATGGTGGCGTTGCCCAGGGCCTGGGTCGAGGTGCGCGCCACGGCGCCCGGCATGTTGGCCACGCAGTAGTGCATGATGCCGTCGACCTCATAGATCGGGTCGGCGTGGGTGGTCGCTTTGGAGGTCTCGAAGCAGCCGCCCTGGTCGATGGCGACGTCCACCAGAACCGCGCCCGGCTTCATCTCGGACAGCTGCGCGCGGGACACCAGTTTCGGGGCTGCGGCACCGGGGACCAGAACCGCACCGATCACCATGTCGGCTTCGCGCACCAGCTCAGCGGTGGCGCCGGCGGTGGAGTACTGGTTCTTGAAGGTGCGGCCGAAGACGTCGTCCAGATACTTCAGGCGGGTCAGCGAGCGGTCGAGGATGGTGACATCCGCGCCCATGCCGGCCGCGATCTTGGCTGCGTGGGTGCCGACGACGCCGCCGCCGATCACCACCACCTTGGCCGGGGCCACGCCGGGCACGCCGCCCATCAGCACGCCGCGGCCGCCGTTGGCCTTCTGCAGGGTCCAGCTGCCGACCTGCGGCGCCAGGCGGCCGGCCACTTCCGACATCGGCGCCAGCAGCGGCAGGCCGCCGCGGTCGTCGGTTACGGTCTCGTAAGCGATTGCGGTACAACCGCTTTCCAGCAGGTCCTTGGTCTGCTCCGGATCGGGTGCCAGGTGCAGGTAGGTGAACAGCAGCTGGTTTTCACGCAGCATCTTGCGCTCAACCGCCTGCGGCTCCTTCACCTTGACGATCATGTCGGCGGTGGCAAAGATTTCCTCGGCGGTGTCCAGGATCACGGCACCGGCGGCGGCATAGTC
Source organism: Leisingera sp. JC11 (assembly GCF_040704725.1). Classification (NCBI taxonomy): domain Bacteria; kingdom Pseudomonadati; phylum Pseudomonadota; class Alphaproteobacteria; order Rhodobacterales; family Roseobacteraceae; genus Leisingera; species Leisingera sp. JC11. The sequence goes on along the minus strand of NZ_JBFCVS010000006.1, from coordinate 187,263 downwards.
CTCGTCGGTGAAGCCTGCGCCCATGCCGGCGCCTTGCTGGATGACAACCTCATGGCCGCGCAGAACGGCCTCGCGGGCGGCGTCCGGGGTCATGCCGACGCGGAATTCCTGCGGTTTGATTTCGGTGGGGCAGCCGATTTTCATGTGAGTATCTCCTCAAAACTCTCTGCAGACATTTTGACGCAGGCAGCCCGAAATGTGCTTCTTTTTTGGGCGGAATAAAAACATGGCTTTCGAAGATTCTTCGCGTATAACGGCAAAACACAGCAAGGATCTTCGCAAAATGTCGCTGGACGAAACAGATCGTCGCATTCTCTCGGTGCTGCAAAAGCAGGGCCGCATCTCCAACGCCGACCTGTCGGAGCGGGTGAACTTGTCGGCCTCGGCCTGCCACAGGCGGGTGCAGCGGCTGGAGGCGGAAGGGTATATCCGCGATTATGTCGCGCTCCTGGACGCGCGCAAGATGAACGTGCCGTCGACGGTGTTTGTGGAGATCACACTGTCCGGCCAGGCGGATGAGGTGCTGGACGCGTTCGAGAAAGCGGTGTCGCGGATTCCGGACGTGCTGGAGTGCCATCTGATGGCAGGGACGGCGGATTACATCCTTAAGGTGGTGGCGGAGAACACCGAGGATTTCGCCCGCATCCACCGCCAGCACCTGGCGCGGCTGCCGGGGGTGGCGCAGATGCAGTCGAGCTTTGCTTTGCGCACGGTGTTCAAGACCACGGCGCTGCCGGTCTGAGGCGGGATTCCGGGGGTGTCCCGCGTGCACCCCCTGTGCACCCCCTGTGCACCGGGCGGTGCCGGACCCTAGGCCGGACCGGGGTAGGTGAACAGCAGGAAGTGGCCGAGGTTGAAGGCAAAGTGCATCAGCACCGGCACGTGAAACCGGCCTGCTCCCCAATACCCGAGCCCGCAGGCCAGTCCCAGCAGCGCGGCGAATGCGGCCACCGCGGGGCCGGCGCCGACGTGGGCGAGGCCGAACAGCAGGCTGGCGGCGGCGATGCCTGCCGCCGGGCCGAAGCGGCGGCTGAGACCCTGCTGCAGGTAGCCGCGGAAGAAGGCTTCCTCTGCCAGGCAGGTGAGCAGCAGGTTCGACGCCATCCACAGGAGCGCCCAGTCCGGCAAGCCGGGTTCCAGCCGCAGCGCGCCGGTCAGCAGGGCCAGCGGCAGCAGCGCGGCGAGGAGCAGCAGGCCGGAGAGCAAGGCGGCCTTGCTTGCCGGATCATTGCGCTGCAGCAGCGCGGGCCAGGCGAGCAGCAGGGCAAAGAACACCATCGGCTTGTCGAGGTTCAGGTGCAGGGAGTACGGCGCGCTGGCGGGACCGGCCTGCACCTGGTCGAGGATCAGCAGGTTCTGCACTCCCGGAACCAGATGCGCGCCAAGCGCCAGCGACCACAGCACCAGCACCGCGTGGGCGATGAGCGCGGCCGGGCCGCGGGTGCGGGGGAGGAAGGCGGCAAACAGCAGGCCGGCGGCCAGCGCCGTCAGCGCCAGCGGCGTCAGATGCCCGAGAGCAACCGCGGCCCCGGCAAAAGCTGCAAGCATGGCACAGGCCAGCCCGCGGCTCCCGGCCCAGCCGGCAGCCAGCGCCGCCATCAGGATCAGCCAGGGCCAGGTCTGGGGCAGGGAGTTCAGAACAAAGCTCATGGCCTGCACATAATCCGCTCATCCGGCGGTTTTCCAGCCGGTTGTGCGGGCCGCCTGCGGCTTTTGCGCTTGAACCTGCCCGGGAATTCCGATTGCCTTAAAGGAAGCTGCAGGCGGGCGGGTGACATCACTCCGTCACATGCCACCGCTAAAAGGCAGCATTTGCACCAGCTGACAAGGAAGGAACCCGCCCGTGACCCGCGAATTTGAGACCGCCTCCCTCGACTGGCTGGAAGCGGAGCTGCAGGACACGCTGGACGAGGACATCGAGATCGAGTTCGCCGAGCCGATGCTGAGCCAGGAGATCCGCAAGATCTACCGCGAGCAGCACCCGGAGATGCTCGACCGGCAGGTCTATTTCCGCAACCTGCTGCGGCTGCAGGCGGAACTGATCAAGGTGCAGGACTGGGTGCAGCACACCGGCGCCAAGGTCTGCATCCTGTTCGAGGGCCGCGACGCGGCGGGCAAGGGCGGGGTGATCAAGCGGATCACCCAGCGGCTGGACCCGCGGGTGGCGCGGGTGGTGGCGCTGCCGGCGCCGAACCGCCGCGAGCAGAGCCAGTGGTATTTCCAGCGCTATGTGCCGCATCTGCCCGCGGGCGGCGAGATCGTGCTGTTCGACCGCTCCTGGTACAACCGGGCGGGTGTTGAGCGGGTGATGGGCTTTGCCACGGAAGACCAGGTTGAGCAGTTCTTCCAGGATATTCCCGAATTCGAGCGGATGCTGGTGCGGTCGGGCATCATCCTGCTGAAATACTGGTTCTCGATCACCGACGAGGAGCAGCAGTTGCGGTTCATGATGCGCATTCACGATCCGATGAAACAGTGGAAGCTGTCACCGATGGATCTGGAGAGCCGGATCCGCTGGGAGCAGTATACCAAGGCCAAGGAAGAAATGCTGGAGCGCACCAACATCGCGGAGGCGCCGTGGTATATCATTGAGGGGAATGACAAGAAGCGCGAGCGGCTGAACTGCATCGAGCACCTGTTGACCAAGATCCCTTATGAAGAAGTGCAGCACGAGAAGGTCGAGCTGCCGGACCGCAAGTACAATCCGGACTATGAGCGCCAGGTGCTGCCGGATGAGCTCTATGTGCCGAAGATCTACTGAGGGCTGACGGAAATGCAGAAAGGGGCGTGCCGCGGCACGCCCCTTTCTTGTTTGCCCGGTGGGAGTATCAGAACAGGAAGTCGCCGGAGTTCAGCTGCTGTTCTGTAATGCCGGCCAGCAGCATGGTGTCACCGTCGGTGTCGGTGATCAGCAGGCCGTTTGCAGTCTGGCTGACGTGGTTGTTCATCAGATCGTTGTAGCTGGTGATGCCGTTGGCATTGCCGAGGTCGATCCGTTCGCCGCTGGAGTAAGGGTTGAAGTCGGTGACGGTGTCGGCGCCGCTGCTGAAGATGAACAGATCGCCGTGGCCGTTGCCGGTCATCTCGTCGTCGCCGCTGCCGCCATGCAGGGTGTCCATGCCGCTACCGCCGCGCAGCTTGTCATTGCCGGAGCCGCCCCACAGCGTGTCGTTGCCGGCGCTGCCGTTCAGGACGTCGTTGCCGCCGCCGCCCCTGAGCTGGTCATTGCCGCCGCCCGCGCCGACGTAGTCATTGCCGCCGTTTCCGGCGAGCCGGTCGGACCCGCCGTTGCCCAGCACCGTATCACGCCCGTTGCCGCCGAAGATCAAATCGCTCTGGGTGCCGCCTTGCAGGCTGTCATTGCCGCCCCGGCCATAAACAGTGTCGTTGCCGTCGCTGCCCATCAGGGTGTCGGCACCGCCGCTGCCGGTCAGCGAATCATTACCGCCCAGGCCGTCCAGGGTGCCGGCGCTGCCCAGGGTCAGGACATCGTTGCCGGCGGTTGCGCCGCTGCCGTTGCCGCCGTCCGAACCGCCGGAGTCGCCGGACCCGGTGTCGAGCTGCAGAGGCGCGCTGGTCCTGGCGAAGTTCTGGGTGACCATCACGGCATCCCAGCCATTGAAGTTGCCCTGTTCGATGCCGATGCCGATCACTTCGACATCGGGGCTCAGGATGTTGGCGCGGTGTCCGGGGCTGTTCATCAGCGAATTGTGCAGGTCGATCACGTCATCGGCCAGGCCGGGGTCGCCGCGTTCGCTTTGCCAGGCGATGTTTTCCGCCCAGGTCCAGCTGCCCGAGAACACAAAGCCGGCATCTGCCATCCGGTCGCCGGCGCTGGAGCCGCCAACGCCGGTGTGGGAAAACACATCCTGCTGCAGCATCCATTCGCTGTGGTCTTCGGAAGAATCGTTGAGCCGCAACTCCAGCTGGACCGGGTTGAGACCGCGCGAAGTGCGCTCGGCGTTGATCAGCTCGAGCATCTGCCGCTCGAGAACGCTTGCCTGTGACATCGTTAACTGCTCCATAAGTGTGCCGGACCTCCGGCGGTGCGCCATCCGGTTAAAGGAAATTGTTTGGGCCGGAAGTCGGAGGGGGCGGTTTTGCGGGTTTACGGCGGAGCTCTGCCCGTTGAGCGGCGGATGGTACGCGGATTTCTGCGCGTTTTGCCGGTTTGGACCGTTGCGGCCGCGCCACGGAGGGCGGCGGCAATTGTCCGCTGCCTTGCCGGCCACTTGACGGGCGGCGGGGGATTCGCCTCGGCGCGGCGGCAGCAGGCAGTGCGGCGGGGACGGAATCAGGGGTCTGAAACGGTCCGGACGCCGCCGGGGGGGGCAGCGTCCGGTAATATTGGAAACCCGGGAGAGACGAGCCTTGTTTGCAGGGACCAAGACCAGCGCCGGTAAAAGGGGGGTAGCGCCGCCTGCCCAAGGTTTCGGGAAACCGGGTGTTCCAAGCCCGGCCGGCGGGGCAATGGTTAGGGAAACGCAACTGACTTGCCCTGCCGTGATCTCTGTATAGCAGAGTGTCGCGCGAAAATACACCCTAAAGGTGTAATTCTAATCAATTCGCGATCGTTGCATGCATCCCTTTGAGGCAGGACCGGGCCGCCCTGGAGCAGGACTACCCCAACGGGGTGCCCCAAATGACAAACCCCCGGGCGGGGCCGCGGGGGTCGTCTGAACGTATGTTCCGGCGGATCCGGGGATCTGCCTTAGTGCTGTCCAAAGCTGGAGAGCCAGGTCTGTTTGCCGCGCAGCTTGATCCGAAAACCGGTATCCACTTTTCGGGCTGCGCTTGGTGCTTACAGCAGACCTTCGCGCTGGGCTTTCTTGCGTGCCAGTTTACGGGCACGGCGGATCGCTTCAGCTTTCTCGCGCGCTTTTTTCTCGGACGGCTTCTCGAAATGTTGCTTGAGCTTCATTTCGCGGAAGACGCCTTCACGCTGCAGCTTTTTCTTCAGGGCACGGAGCGCCTGATCGACGTTGTTGTCGCGAACACTAACCTGCATGTGGTTTTCACCACCTTTCTAAGTTGAGTTGCAAGGATTTGCAGGAAGTGGCCATATAGCAAAGCGCGCAAATTTTGTCTAGTAGGGTGTCAGCACGCTGCAAGCGGGAGGGTGAGATGAGTGAAAGCCACGATCACGCACAGGACGATATCAAGGACAAACTGCTGGAGGCGGCGCTGAATCATGTGCCGTTTGACGGCTGGTCGGAGGTGACCTTCCGCGCCGCCTGCCAGGATGCGGATGTGCCGGAGGTGCTGGCCCATGCGGTCTGCCCGCGCGGCGGCGTCGATCTGGCGCTGGCCTTTCACGCCCGCGGCGATTCGCGGATGCTGGAACGGCTGCAGGCAGAGGACCTGTCGGGCATGCGGTTCCGCGACAAGGTGGCGGCGGCGGTGCGGTTCCGGCTGGAAGCGGTCGAGGACAAGGAAGCGGTGCGCCGCGGCACCACGCTGCTGGCGCTGCCGCAATATGCCGGCGACGGCGTCAAGGCGATCTGGAACACCTGCGACCTGATCTGGGACACGCTGGGCGACGGCTCCGACGACCTGAACTGGTACACCAAGCGCGCGTCGCTGGCCGGCGTCTATTCCGCCACCGTTCTGTACTGGCTGGGCGACGACAGCCTGGAGCATCAGGCGACCTGGGATTTCCTGGAGCGGCGCATTGATAATGTGATGGACTTCGAGAAGCTGAAAGCCGGCCTGCAGAAGAACCCGCTGCTGAAACCTCTGCTGGTGGGGCCGAACTGGCTGGCCGAGCAGATCAAGCCGCCGAAGGCGCGCGATGACCTGCCGGGGTCGGTTGATCCGCGGCGGTAGCGCGGCCGGCTGGGCCGGTTCGCTGCTTCCCGCTGGATGAGAGGTCCGGTTCGCCTGCCCGCAAGCACCGGGTGTGGACAGAATGCTGATGTGATTCCAGAATTGATGCCAAGTTCCCTTTACTTGGTATTCCGGTTGGAGAGGAAACACGATGGCGGACATCTTTCAGTCGCTTGATCAGCTCGACAGTGAAAAATTGCAGATGGTCGTGGACCGCCTGGAGTACCGGGGAACCTATCCGCCATTTGCCGCCATGCGGGAGCGGTACTTCGGCCGGCTGCCGCTGGAGCAGTGCCGCGAGGTGCTCGACATGGGGTGCGGGACCGGCGTTGTCACGCGGGCCCTGGCGGCAAGACTTGCGGACGGGGCCAATCTGACAGGGACCGACTTTTCTGCAGAGCTGATCGGGGTGGCCCGGCGGCTGGCTGCCGAGGAGGGTCTTGACGGCCGGATCTCATTTGACGTTGCCGATAGCCACGGCACCGAGGCAAATCAGGACCAGTACGACCTCGTTGTGCTGCATACGCTGCTCAGCCACGTCACTAGCCCTGCACAGGTGTTGAAGGAGGCTGCCCGTGTCACTGCGCCCGGTGGCCATGTGGTGGTCTTTGACGGCGACTATGCCTCGATCACATTCGGCGCAGGCGATCCGGCTCTGAATGACGAAGCGCTGCAGGCCTTGCTGAAAACCGTTGTTGCCCACCCGCGGGCGATGCGCCAGTTTCCAGAACTGGTTGCCGAGTCGGGCCTGGAACTGGCGGATTTCCTGCCTGAGATTCTGGCTGAGGCCGGCAAGGCGGAGTTCTTCGAGAGCATGCTGGACAGCTACAGGCCCGCGATGGTGGCGGCGGGGCATATCAGCGAAGCCGCTGCGCGGCAGTGGTCGGAGACGCATCACGCCGCTTCAGAAGCGGGAACCTTTTTCGGCTCCTGCAACTTCGTGTCCTACATCCTGCGCAAGCCCTGACAAAGGGGAAACCGCCCCGCTGATGCACGGCCCCGGACCGGGCTGTCCGCAAAGCGCGCCAACTGCGGCGCCTTTGCTGTTTGCGCCCCCCTTTCCGGATGCTAGGCAGGTGGCAAGGATCAGGAGGACAAATTCCGATGACAGAGATGATGCGCGCGGTGGAGATCACGAAACCCGGCGGGCCGGAGGTGCTGCAGCTGACGCAGCGCCCGGTGCCGCAGCCGGGCCACGGCGAGGTGGTGATCAAGGTGGCCTATGCCGGTGTGAACCGCCCCGATGCGCTGCAGCGCGCCGGTGCTTATGATCCGCCCAAGGGCGCCAGCGACCTGCCGGGGCTGGAAGCCTCGGGCGAGGTGGTGGCCGTAGGCGCGGGCGTCAGCGGTATTGCGGCGGGCGACCAGGTCTGCGCGCTGCTGCCGGGCGGCGGTTATGCGGAGTACGTGGCAACGCCGGCGGCGCACTGCCTGCCGGTGCCTGCGGGGCTGGACCTGAAACAGGCGGCCTGCCTGCCGGAGACCTTCTTTACTGTCTGGTCGAACGTGTTCACCCGCGGGGGCTTGAAGGCCGGGGAGCGGTTCCTGGTGCATGGCGGCTCGTCCGGCATCGGCACCACCGCGATCCAGCTGGCCAAGGCGTTCGGGGCGCGGGTGTTCGCGACCGCGGGATCGGATGAGAAATGCCAGGCCTGCCTGGACCTGGGCGCGGAGCGGGCGATCAACTACCGCGACGAGGATTTCGTCAAGGTGCTGCGGGACGAGGGCGGCGCCGATCTGGTGCTGGACATGGTTGGCGGCGATTACATCCCGCGCAATGTCAAAGCGATGGCCGAGGACGGGCGGCTGGTGCAGATCGCCTTTCTGCAGGGGCCGAAGGTGGAGCTGAACTTTGCCCTGATGATGGTCAAGCGGCTGACGCTGACCGGCTCGACCCTGCGTCCGCAAAGCGATCTGGCCAAGGCGCAGATTGCGCAGGATCTGCGCGAGGCGGTCTGGCCGCTGTTGGAAGCAGGCAAGGTCGCTCCGGTGATGGACAGCGAATTTGCGCTGGAGGAGGCAGCCGCGGCGCACGCCCGGATGGAAAGCTCCGGCCATATCGGCAAGATTGTCCTGAAAGTGGGCTGAGACGCAGGGCACGCAAAACAGAAGGGTCGGCAGATGCGCCGGCCCTTTCTTGTTTTATAGCGCCTCTTACTGCACCGCGCGGCGGTACAGGTGCCAGGTGGCATGCCCCAGCACCGGAACCACGATGATCAGCCCGGCCAGGAAGGGGATGGATCCGACCACCAGCGACACGCCGACAATCACGCCCCAGGTCATGCAGATGACCGGGTTCTTGCGCAGCACCTTGATCGAGGTGGCCACCGCGACCGGCAGGCCCACATGGCGGTCCAGCAGGAGCGGGAAGGAAACCAGGCTCATCGCCAGCGCCGCAAAGGCAAAGACCGCGCCCACGATGCCGCCGGTAATGGCCATGATCCAGCCTTCGCGGGTGGTGACCACGGCGGCGGCGAAGCTGGCGATTGATTCCGGCGGCTCCGGCCCCAGGGTGCGGCTGTAGATCATGTCGGCTGCCACCAGCCAGATCACGAACAGCGCCGCCAGATACAGCCCCAGAACCAGGATCGCGCCGAAGGCGGGCGAGCGGATGACGCCGAAAGCGTCCACCCAGCGCGGCTCGAAGCCGGCTTCGCGGCGCTTGGACATCTCATAAAGCCCGACCGCGGCGACCGGCCCGAGGATCGCAAAGCCCATGATCATCGGCACGATCAGCGGCAGCAGGTTCATCGACAGGCTCATCACGATCAGCGCAATGCCGATGATCGGGTAGAACAGAACCAGGAACATGGCGTCCGAGCGGCAGGCGGCAAAATCCTCCAGACCCGCGGCCAAAGAATGGATGATGTCATCCATGCTCAGGTCGCGCGCCTTGGGCAGCTCCTTGACGCCGTCGCTGCCCATTTCGCCGACGGTTTCGCTGATATGGTGCCCGGTGGTCTCTGCACCCTGCAGAAGCCAGCTGAGCGGGTTACCAATTGTTTTTGCCATGCGCTTCCTCCTTCTCGCTGACCAAAACGGAAGTGCCGTTCAGGCAGGGCCGGGCGCGGCACGTTTCCCTATTGTAGCACGAAACGCGGAAAAGTCTGCTTCGCAGGCCATTTGCCGCCAAGCGATGGGGAGGAGGCATGGATGCGGCGGCTTTCTGCGGGGGGAAACGGAGGTGGCAAGCGAATTTGCCTGCTGGTTCAGGGCTCTGAAAATTTGAGCTGCTATGAATATGCTGCATCTCCTGCAGTGAGATGCCGGAGAACTGCCGGCCGGGGAAAGGATTCCGGCCTAGTTTATCCCTCTCAGGCGGGCCAGAACCTCATCAACGGCGTCCACTTCCGTTTGGCAATGCAGGTTCGTGACCTGTGTATGGTGGCCCCCGAAGAACGTCTGGACATAGTGGCCGCGCCAATCGGTTCCGGAGCATTTCTTCAGGAAAAGCTGGTCGTTCCCGCTGTAATTGATGTGATAGCGGCCCAATGAGAACTTGCGGTAATTTGAGCTGAACTCCGCCACGCCCGCAAAGGGGGAGAAGCCCTTGAAACCCTGAGCCAGAAAAGGATCCTCGAAATAAACCGACATGCGGTTTTCCTCCCTGAAGAACACCTCCAAGCGGCCGGAGTGATCAAGCATGTATTCAAAGATTAAGGCGGCCCCGGCCGGAATACTGCTGCTTTGCCCGTTTTTCATGCCTGAGTGGGACCTGTCCGTGGCCACATAGTGGCTGCCAGCCGCAAAACAGGAAATGCGTCCTGCGATCAGGTCGTCCTGCGCAGACGACGGAGCCGCAACGACCGACAAAAGAAGGGAAACGAGAACCCTCATTTTAGTTTCTCCCGCGGGAGATTTTACCAAACCGGCGCCGGATTGTCATCGGTCCCGCGGCGGCGCCCTGCGGGTTCAGCGCACCGGCGCAAAACGGGCGTCCTTTAATGTGCAGTCCTTGATCACGTCCCGCCCGCAGGGCACCGGTTCCAATCCCTTGGACAAGCAGATGCGCGCCTCCTGGATGGCACCGTCCCGGCAGGTGATGGTCAGGCTGTCGGTTGTGAGCGCCGGGTTTTCCTGCAGGAAGGCTTGTTCAACCAGGGACGCAGGCAGGGTGACGGGCTTGTCCAGCTTGCGGAAGGCCGCGGGGCGGGTGACGCGGGTGTAGGCCGCGCGCATGGCGGCGTAATAGTCCCGGGCGCTGAGGCCGGAGCAGGTGCCGTGTTTCTTCCACTGGTGCCAGGCGAGGCCGGCGCTGCCCATGATGTCCGCCATGTCCCGACTCATGGCGCGGCTCGGCGGCGCCTCGGCGCTGCGGCAGTAGCTGGGCCAGCCGCGGTGGAACTGCGGCCACAGCCCGTGCAGGGTCCAGCCGTGATCGTGGCGGGCGTCGCATTGCTCCGCGCCCCTGGCGTCGCCCTCCTGCGCGCACCAGTTCGGCGACCAGCTGAGCGACAGCACGTAATAGTCGAACTCGCCCGCCGGTTCGCCGTCGGTCGCGGCAAGGGCGGGCAGCAAGGTCAGAACAGCCGCAAAAACACCTGTGAACAACTTGCGCATTGGCCTCTTTCCTTATGCAGTGAAGCCGACTATATAGGGCGGAAGTTCCCCGACAACGGAAACCTGCCCCGGATCGCCGGGGACGCCATTTCAGGCGGCGGGAGAGATGTATCCGGGGATCAAAGGTGTTTTAAGGAGATGAGCACATGGCAAAACCGTTGATGGCCAAGGCAACCGCCGTGTGGCTGGTGGACAATACCACGATCAGCTTCAAGCAGATCGCCGATTTCGTGGGCATGCACGAACTGGAGATCCAGGGTATCGCCGACGGCGAAGTGGCGGTGGGCGTCAAGGGCTTTGACCCGGTGGCCAACAACCAGCTGACCCAGGACGAGATCGACAAGGCGCAGGCCAATCCGCTGCACAAGCTGAAGCTCAAATTCAACCCCGCCGCGGCCGGCGAGGAAAAGCGCCGCGGCCCGCGCTACACCCCGCTGTCCAAGCGCCAGGACCGTCCCAACTCGATCCTGTGGCTGGTCAAGTTCCACCCGGAACTGTCCGACGGCCAGATCGCCAAGCTGGTCGGCACCACCAAGCCGACCATTCAGTCGATCCGCGAGCGCACCCACTGGAACATCGCCAACATGCAGCCCATCGACCCGGTGGCGCTGGGCCTGTGCAAGCAGTCCGAGCTGGACGCGGCGGTGCAGAAGGCGGCGGCCAAGAAGGCAGCCGAAGGCGGCGTGATGAGCGACGACGAGCGCCGCAAGCTGGTGTCCACCGAGCAGTCGCTGGAGATGGACGCCGAGCCGAAAATCCCGACTGCCATTGAAGGCCTGGAGACCTTCACCCTGGGCGGCGGCCTGAATGACGGCGAGGACGAGAAGAAGGAAGAGGACGTCCTGGACGCCGACAGCTTCTTCAACCTGCCCGCAGGCAGCGACGACGAGGACGACGACGAGGACAGCCGCTACTGATCCTGGCCGGTCCGGCCTAGGCCTGCCGGGCCGTCCGGCAAGCGGAAAATCCTTAAAAAGCCGCAGATCCGATGCTCCGGATTTGCGGCTTTTTCTGTTAGAATTGAGTCTCAACCATACAAGATGTTGACTGCGCGCTGGTTATTCGCGCAGCATGATGTTGCGGTGCGGCTGTGTTCCAGGCCGCCCGCGGATTTGAGTGATGCGGAGCAGGCCTCTGGGAAAGGGGCGGCTCCGCGATGTGAAAGGGACAGTGTTTGACGAGTTGTGCCAGCGCTCCGGCCTCTTGGGCCGGCCCGTGCAGGGATGGCAGGAGTATTGGTTATGGACGCATCCGGGGGTGCGGCGCTTGGGGCAAGCGGCCGCTTGGATCTGGAGGAACTGGCCGGCGCAAGCGGCCGCGGGTTCTGCCAGGCATTTGCAGATCAGCTGGCGCAGGGTTTTGGCGCCGATCTGGTCACAGTCAGTTCATTGCGGATCAGGGAGGCCGAGCACCTGAGGGTGGCGGCAAGCTGGTTCGACGGGCTGCAGCTGGGGGATTTCGAATATGACGCGCGCGGAGCGCCCTGCCGCGATGCGGTGCTGAGCGGCGCGCCGCAGGTGGTGCCGGACGGGGTGCAGCAGCTGTATCCGCAGGACGGCATGTTCATCGAGGAAAACATCAACAGCTATGCCGGGGTGCCGCTGAAGGATGCCGCGGGCGCGGCTGTAGGCCTGGTGCAGACGGCCTGGCGGCAGGCGCCGGGGGCGGCGCTGGCAGCAGAGGCCGCCGCGGCCATGCAGCAGTTTGCGCCGCGGCTGGGGGCGGAGCTTGCCGCGATGCAGGAGGCCGACGCTCTGGCGGCGCTGGCGCAGGGGCCGGGCAGCCTGTCTCCGCGGGCGGCGCTGCGGCAGCTGGCGGAGCAGCTGCAGCGCGCCTTCAGGGTGCGCATGGCCGTCATCGCCGAATGCGCCGCGGACAGTCCGGGCAGTTTCCGCGTGCTGGCCTGCTGCGACGGCGGGCAGGATGCCGCCGCGGGCGAGGAAAGGCTGATGCCCTATGAGGGCGCCCCTTGCGCCTTCCTGCGCGAGGGGGAGCCGTTTCTGGTGCCATCGGGGCTGCAGGAGATGTTTCCGGCGCAGCAGCAGTTCCGGGCGCAGGGGCTGCAATCGTATTTCGGAGTGCCGCTGCGGGATGCAAACGGGCGGCTGACTGGCCACATTGCGCTGCTGCACGACCGGAAGATGACAGCGGGCTTCCAGAAAAACAGCTTGATTGAAGCGTTCGCGGCGCGGGCGGCATTGGAGCTGTGCCGCCGCCGGGCGGAGCGGCGGCGGCGGCAGGCGGAACAGGCGCTGCTGCTGCGGCGCAAGGCCGAGAGCCTGGGGCTGCTGGCGGGCACCATCGCGCATGAGTTCAACAACCTGCTGGCCGCGATGCAAGGGCGCAGCGAGCTGGCGCTGGCGAACCTGGAGGCGGCGCATCCGGCGGTGGCGCAAGTGCAGGCGGTTGAGCAGGGGCTGCAGGCCTCGGCCCGGCTGATGCGGCAGCTGCTGGGCTATGCCCGCGGCGGCGGCAGCCCGCAGCCGGAGACCTGCGATCTGAACCGGATTGTCCGCGAGGCGCTGGTGCTGGTGCCGCCAGAGTGCAGGCTGGGCAAGGCGGTGGTGCTGGACCTGGCGAAGGGTGAGCTGGCCGCGCAGATGGACCCGGCGCAGGCGGGGCAGCTGTTGATGCAGGCGGTGCTGAACGCGGTGGAGGCGATCGGCCCGGGCGCGGGCACCGTGACGGTCGCGACCCGGCGCATCAGCCTGAGTGCGGCGGAGCGGCGGCGGCTGCTGAAGGGGCGCAGGATGCCCGCAGGCCCTTGCCTGCTGCTGGAGGTGCGCGACACCGGCGGCGGCATGGGGCGGGACACCGTGGCGCGGATTTTCGACCCGTTTTTCACCACCAAGCCTGGCGGCCGCGGGTTGGGGCTGGCGGCGGCCATGGGCGTCATCAGCAACCACCGCGGCGGGCTGGCAGTGGAGAGCCGGGCGGGCGGCGGCAGCACCTTCCGTTTCTATTTCCCGGCCGGTGCGGCGGAAACGGCGCAGGCCGCCGGGCCGGCTGCGGTGCCGGAGCCGCGCAGGGGGCAGCTGCGCCGCATCCTGGTGGTCGATGACGAGGACACCGTGCGCCGGGCCGTCGCAGGCCTGCTGCAGCTGCGCGGCTGCGAGGTGGAGCAGGCAGATGGCTATGACGCGGCGCTGGCGCAGCTGCAGGCGCAGGGGCCGTTTGACGGCGCGGTGATCGACATGAGCATGCCGGGGCGCAGCGGCTGGGAGACGCTGGCGCGGCTGCTGCAGGTCCAGCCCGGGCTGAACGCGGTGATGATGAGCGGTTTTGCCTTCAGCGCCGCGGAGGCGGGGTTCCCGGAGCTGGACGGCGTGCAGGTGCTGGACAAGCCCTTTACCAAGGAGAAATTGTACAAGGCGCTGTTCCGCTAAGCGCGAGGGGAAGGGCTCCCGCGCCTGCGGCTGCCCCTGGCGGGGCCGCCTGGCAGGCTTGGGCCCGGCGCCGCGCGGGCGCGCGGCGCGGTAGCGTCTAGCCGGAAGGCGCCTGCTCCAGCAGCCAGGCCCGGACCCGCTCGATCCGGCTGGTGCCGGTCTTGGCCTGCGGCGTCAGCAGGTAATAGGCGCTGGCAGGCGTGCAGCGGTGCGGATGGGCCGGCACAAGCGTTCCCTCGGCCAGTTCGCGGCGCACCAGCAGCTCCGGCAGGATCGCCACCCCGTGGCCGTATTTCACCGCGTCGATCAGCATCTCGAACTGGCTGAAAAGCGGGCCGGTGGGGCGGGCGGGCAGCGCCTGTCCCTGATCCTCGAACCAGATCTGCCAGCTGAGCGGGCGGGTGGTGTGCTGCAGCGCCGGATGGTCCAGCAGCCGGGCGGCGTCCTGCAGCGGCGCCTCCAGCAGGCCGGGCGCGGCCACCGCCACCAGGGTTTCCGGCATCAGCAGATCGGCACGGAATCCCGGCCAGGGCGGATCGCCCTGCACGATGGCCAGATCGACCAGGCTGGCATCCACCTGGGCATTGTCCAGATAGGTGATGGTGTTGACCGTCAGCCGCGGCTGCGCCTGCGCCAGCCGGGCCAGAAGCGGCATCAGCCAGCGGCTGCCGAGCGTCGGATAGGTGCCGATGTTGAGCGCGCCGTAAGGATTGTCGCGGGTGCGCAGCCGGTAGAACGCGGCCTCCAGCGCCTCCAGCAGCGGCGACAGCTCCTGCAGCAGCATCTCGCCCGCGCCGGTCAGCTGCACCCGCTGGCGTTCGCGCTTGAACAGGGTCTGGCCGGTCTGCGCCTCCAGCCCCTGGATCTGGCGGCTGAAGGCGCTTTGCGACAGGTTCATGGCGCGGGCGCCTTGGGCAAAACTGCCGGAACGGGCGGCGGCCTCGAAACACAGTAGAGCTGCGGTTGGCGGGATCTTGCGGCGCATGGGGTTACCCTGCCATGTGTTGCAAATTTTGCAACAAGCATTGCGAAGGCCCGGCTTTATTTGCGGCTGGCGGCCTGCAACGATGGCGTCAAATGCATCACCACTCACGAACAGCACGAAAACTGGGAGCGCGCGGCATGAGTTTTGTACCGCAGATCAAGGACGCCGATGTGGAGGCCGTCACCCGGGCCATGCAGACCATGCCCGATTCCGCCTCGGTGGCGGAGTTTGTGCCCGGGCCGGGCATCCAGCGGCTGGAGCTGAGGTTTGACATCCAGTTGCTGCAGGAGGCGCTGGTGGAATGCCTGAAGCGCGAGGACTTCATGGGCGGCATGCAGGACCAGGGCTTTGCCGCGCTGCCGCTGACCCAGCGGCCGGGGCAGTCCGGGTGGACCGCCAATGATCTGTCGGGCCGCTACTGGCTGCGGGCGGATGAGCGGTATGTCGAGGAGCCGCGCGAGGATCTGGTGCCGGAGGTGGACTTCAGCGAGTTCAATCCGAAATTTGCGGGCACCTATTTCGAGCATGTGCACCAGGAGCTGGCCAAGCGCTTCCCGATCGGACGCACGCGGGTGCTGTCCAAGGGGCTGTACAACTGTAATTCCTGGCACCGCGACCCGGAGCCGCGGCTGCATATCCCGGTGCTTTCCAACCCCGGGTCGCTGTTCATCGTGAATCATCACGTCACCCACTTGCCAGCCGACGGGTCGGTGTATTTCACTGACACCCGCGGCTACCACACCGCATTGAACGGGGGCGAAACCCGGCGCGTCCACATCGTGGCGGCGCTGGCTTATGATCAGGTGACGGAATGAGCCAATATGCAGGGCTGGCTGGGGCGGGGGGCAATGCGGTCCTCTGCGATCTGCGCAGCGATACGGTGACGCGTCCCGATGCAGGCATGATGCAGGCGATGGCTGCGGCGGAACTGGGCGATGATGTCTTTGGTGAGGACCCTTCGGTCAACCGCCTGGAGGCGGTGCTGGCCGAGCGTCTGGGCAAGGAGGCGGCGCTGTTCCTGCCCACCGGCACCATGAGCAACCTTGCCGGTCTCTTGGCCCACTGCCAGCGCGGCGAGGAGATCATCACGGGCGCGGGGTATCACGTGCATGCTTATGAGGCCGCAGGCGCCTCGGTCCTGGGCGGGATTGCGCTGTGCCCGGTGCCGGTGCGCGCGGACGGGGCGCTGGATCCGGGCGTGGTTGCCGGGGCGGTGAAGGCGGATGACAGCCATCTCGCCATCAGCCGCCTTTTGTCGCTGGAGAACACCCATAACGGGCTGGCGGTGCCCCTGGCAGATATGGCGGCTGCGGCGGAGGCCGGGCGCAAAGCGGGGCTGTCCGTGCATCTGGACGGCGCGCGGTTCTTCAATGCGGTGACGGCGCTGGGCTGTTCTGAGACAGACCTGGCTGGGCTGGTGGATACGGTCTCGGTCTGCCTGTCCAAGGGGCTGGGCACGCCGGCGGGCTCGGTTCTGGTCGGGCCTGCGGATGTGATTGCCAGGGCGCGGCGCTGGCGCAAGATGCTGGGCGGCGGCATGCGCCAGGCGGGTGTGCTGGCGGCGGCGGGTCTTTATGCGCTGGAGCATAACACGGCGCGGCTGGCGGAGGATCATGGCCGGGCCGAAGAGCTGGCTGCTGTGCTTCGGGGGTTGGGCGCGGGAGAGGTGGCACAAGCCACCAACATGGTGTTTTTCACGCCGGGTGACGGGCGCAATGATGCGCTGCGGACGCATCTGGCGGCGGAGGGCGTGGTAATCGGCGGCGGCAGTGCCGGGGCGATCCGTATGGTGCTGCACAAGGATGCGGATGACGCCGCGCTGGCACGGGCGGTGCAGGGGATGGAGAGCTTCTACAGCTAGACCAGGGGCCGGAAAATTCCGAGTTTTCCGGCCCAAATTTTTCCTTAAGAATTTTCTGCGCCCCGGCTGCGCTGTCAGATTTCCTTCCGCGCGTTGAGCGCGGCGGAGATGGTGCCGTCGTCGAGGTAATCCAACTCGCCGCCGATCGGCACCCCCTGCGCCAGCGAGGTGAGCTTCACCTGCCCCTGCAGCTGGTCGGCGATGTAATGGGCGGTGGTCTGGCCGTCGATGGTGGCATTGAGCGCCAGGATGACTTCGCTGATGCCTTCGGTGGCGACCCGGTCCACCAGCCGCGGAATGCGCAGGTCCTCCGGTCCTACCGCATCCAGCGCCGACAGGGTGCCGCCCAGCACGTGGTAGCGGCCCTTGAACACGCCGGAGCGTTCCATCGCCCAGAGGTCGGCCACATCCTCCACAACGCACAGCTCGCCGTTGCCGCGCACCTCGTCGGTGCAGATCGGGCAGATCTCGCTGGTACCGACATTGCCGCAGTTAAGGCATTCGCGGGCGGTTGCGGCCACCTCGCTCATCACA
This sequence comes from Leisingera sp. JC11, assembly GCF_040704725.1. Lineage (NCBI taxonomy): Bacteria > Pseudomonadati > Pseudomonadota > Alphaproteobacteria > Rhodobacterales > Roseobacteraceae > Leisingera > Leisingera sp. JC11. Next base: position 170,111 of record NZ_JBFCVS010000006.1, on the reverse strand, counting down.
TCCGCCAAGGGCGTCAGCAGCAGCGCCCGCTTGCGGATCAGATGCAGCACCGCGCGCCGGGCCGAGCGGGGCCCCAGTCCCGGCAGCTTGGCCATCAGGGAAATCAGGTCTTCGATGTCGCTGGTGGAATTCTTGATCATGCCTTGGGCCCTTTGCTGACCTCCATATAGGCCACCCGGGGCAGGGGAGCGCAAGGGCCGGGCGGCAAAATGTTCGGGGTTTGTTTTTCTGGCGCCCAGGGGTATTCCTTGCCTGGAATGGCGGAGGGTTCGGAATGGAAGGCAGCACGGCACGGGAAGAAAGCAATTCCTCACCGCTGCGCTTTGCCCGGCTGACGGAGGTTCCGCCGCAGGAGATCGCCCGCCACATGTCAGACCCGCGGATGGCGCAGCATATGCCGTTGCTGACCGGGGCCTGGGATGAGGCGGCGGCCAAGGATTTTGTGGCGGCCAAGGAGGCTTGCTGGCAGCGCGACGGGCTGGGCCATTGGGCGTTTCTGCGCGGCGGCACTTATCTCGGCTGGGGCGGGTTCCAGAAAGAGGGAGATGAGTGGGATTTCGGCCTGGTGCTGCGGGTGGACTGCTTCGGCCTTGGCCCGGCCATCGCCCGCAAGGCGCTGGCATTTGCCCGGCGGGATGCGCGCATTCCCTTTGTCACCTTCCTGCTGCCGCCGACACGGCGGCATTTGCGGCCGCTGGAACGGCTGGGGGCAGTACAGACCGGGGAGGTGGAATACGACGGGCGGCGGTTCCTGAAGTTCCGGCTGGAGACGGGCTGAGGCGGGTAAAAGAAAAGGCGGCACCAGACGGGCCGCCTTTTGCAGGGGAATTTCGTGCAGCTCAGAACGGCAGCTTGATGTCCTTGGGCAGCCCCATGCTTTCGGTCAGCTTGGCCATTTCTTCCTGCGCCTTTTCCGCAGCCTTGGCCTGGGCGTCCTTGATGGCGGCCAGGATCAGGTCCTCGACCACTTCCTTGTCGTCGCCATTGAAGATCGACGGGTCGATGTCCAGCGCCTTGAGGTCGCCCTTGGCGGAGGCGGTTGCCTTGACCAGGCCCGCGCCGGCCTCGCCGGTCACCATGACGTTGTGCAGGTCTTCCTGCATCTGCGCCATCTTGGTCTGCAGTTCCTGTGCCGATTTCATCATCTTGGCCATGTCGCCAAGACCGCCGAGGCCTTTGAGCATGTGGTTTCTCCTGAGATTCCGAGTTTGGGGCACAGATACGGGCCGCGGGGCCGCGAAACAAGGGGCAGGATCGTCTGCGTGGAACAGTTTAACGCTCCTCCGCCCGGCCGGCAGGCCGGGCCGCGCCTGTCCCGCCCCCACCGGGGCGGGCGCTTCGCTTCCTGCCCCGACGGGACGGGCGCGGCCCTAACCAGCTGAAATAATTTTTGAAAACTCCGGTGCGGCGCCAGAATTAACGCACCCCTGGCCGGTCTTCACCCGTCCTCGAACGGATCCCATTCGTCCTCCACCTCGGGCAAGGCCTCGGCGGCGACTTCGGCGGCCAGCTCCTCCGGCGTGCGGATGCGGGTGATCTTGGCCTTGGGGAAGCTCTCCAGCACTGCCTGCACCAGCGGATGCGCCGTGGCCTTCTCGCGCAGGGCGTTTTCGGCAGCGTCGCGGACCTCGGCAATGGTCGGCGCATCGCCATCCGGCGCAATCGACACCACCCAGCGGGCGCCGGTCCAGTTCTGCAGCGCCGAGCCGAGCCGCGCGGCCAGATCGCGCGGCGCCTGAGCCGAGGGGGTGAATTCGATCCGTCCCGGCTGGTAGGAAACCAGCCGCACGCCGGTTTCGACCTCGACCAGCAGTTTCACGTCGCGGTTGGTGCGGATCAGTTCGACCACATGTTCGAAGCTGGGGTAGCGGGCCAGCGCGGAGCTGACCTGCGGCGCCAGCGCTGCCACCGTGCCGCCGCCTTGGGCCACCGGCGCGCCGCTAGCGGGGCTGCCCTGGGGGGCAGCGCCAGCTGGCCCGCCGCCGCCAAGCGCCGGGGCGCCCATACCCTGCATCGGCACGCCGCCGCCCGGGCCCGGGGGCGGCGGGGGCGGGGTATCCTGCAGCTTGCGGATCAGCTCCTCAGGCGAGGGCAGGTCGGCCACATGGGTGAGGCGGATCACCGCCATTTCCGCAGCCATCATCGCGTTGGGGGCCGCGGCCACTTCCTCCAGCGCCTTCAAGAGCATCTGCCACATCCGGGTCAGCACCCGCATCGCCAGCGCATCCGCCATCGCCTTGCCGCGGGCGCGTTCGTCCGGGCTGACAGTGGGGTCCTCTGCCGCGTCCGGAGTGATTTTCACGACTGAGACCCAATGGGTGATCTCTGCCAGATCGCGCAGCACCGCCAGCGGGTCGGCGCCCTCGGCATACTGGCCGCTGAGTTCGGTCAGGGCGGCGGCAGCATCGCCGCGCAGGATCATGTCCATCAGGTCCAGCACCCGGCCGCGGTCGGCAAGGCCCAGCATGGCGCGGACCTGATCGGCGGTGGTTTCGCCCGCCCCGTGGGAAATCGCCTGGTCCAGCAGCGAGGTCGCATCCCGGGCAGAGCCTTCGGCGGCGCGGGTAATGAGGGCCAGCGCATCCTCGGCAATCTCAGCCCCCTCGGCGGTGGCGATCTTGCGCAGCAGGGCAATCATCACCTCCGGCTCGATCCGGCGCAGGTCGAAGCGCTGGCAGCGCGACAGCACCGTCACCGGCACCTTGCGGATCTCGGTGGTGGCGAAGATGAACTTCACATGCGCGGGCGGCTCCTCCAGCGTCTTCAACAGCGCGTTGAACGCGCTGGTCGACAGCATGTGGACCTCGTCGATGATGTAGATTTTGTAGCGGGCCGAGGCGGCGCGGTACTGCACCGAGTCGATGATTTCGCGGATGTCGTTCACACCGGTGCGCGAGGCCGCGTCCATCTCCATCACGTCGACATGGCGGCCTTCCATGATCGCGGTGCAATGCTCGCATTTGCCGCACGGATCGGTGGTGGGGCCGCCCTGGCCGTCCTCGCCAACACAGTTCATCCCCTTGGCGATGATCCGTGCGGTGGTGGTCTTACCGGTGCCGCGGATGCCGGTCATGATGAAAGCCTGGGCGATGCGGTCGGCGGCAAAGGCGTTCTTCAGCGTCCGCACCATGGCGTCCTGGCCCACCAGATCGGCAAAGGTCTCGGGCCGGTATTTGCGGGCCAGAACCTGGTATTGGGATTGGCCGGTGTCTCCGGCGGTGCCGCTGGGAATGTCGTTCATGATGTCTCGTGCCGGATTCGGTTTGCGGGGCGCCCGCGTTCCGCGCAGGGTATTGAAGCGCAGCCCGTTCGTCCACCGCAGAAGGGCGCAAACCGCGGGATGCAAAAGCGCTTTGGGAATGCGCGGTTAGCGGCTAGGCTGGTGGTAAGGGGGAATTGCAGAAGCGCGGCGTCCAGGGAGGCGGTATGCGAACTGAAGACACCTCGAAGCCTGCGGTGCAGGAGACTGCGGCGCAGGCCGGCCTGACCATCCACGCGCTGTCAGCAGGCGGCGGCATCTTGGCGTTGTGCCGGCTGCCGGGCGGCGAGGGCGATTACCGCAGCGACCTGATCCAGATCTATCAATGGAAACCGGGGTTGGTGATCTCAATGACCACGGAGGCCGAGCACGCCGCCGCCGGGGTGCCGCGGCTGGGCGTTGATATCCAGAGCATGGCCTGCCGCTGGCTGCATCTGCCGGTGCCGGATTTCCAGGTGCCGCCGCCCAGTGTGAACGCGAAGTGGGCGGCGGCCAGCAAGTCGGCGCGGCAGGCGCTGGCGGGCGGCGGCCGGGTGCTGGTGCATTGCAAAGGCGGCTGCGGGCGGTCCGGCATGGCGGTGATGCGGCTGATGATCGAATGCGGCGAGGACCCGGCGCAGGCGCTGGCGCGGCTGCGCTCGGTGCGGCCCTGTGCGGTGGAGACTGACGAGCAGCTGGACTGGGCCTGCGACGGCAGCAAGGCCTGCTAAGCCGCAAAACAATCAATGAGAGCTTTTGCCTGGCCGAAGGACGGGGAGCGCCCGTTCCCTGCGGAACCGGTGCTGCGCTCTCCGTGATCTCAAACCCTTAAGCGGCTTCCTTACAACGCCAGCATCTGCTCGGCCTGCCGCGCGTCTTCCGTCTTCGGCAGCGCTTCCATCAGCGCGCAGGGGCGGGCGTTCAGGCTGGAGGCTGCAAAGCCGGTGCCGTCGCGGCTGAGGATCGCATCGGCAAAGCGGTCGAGCCCTTCGCGCGGGGCCTCTTCGCCGACACCGCAGAACAGACGGATCCGGTCATGGCTGGCCACGAACTGCGCCGGGCAGTTGCGCGGGCAGCCGTCCAGCGCGGTGGTGCCGGTGATCTCGAAATCCTCCTGGGTCAGCGGCTTGGCCTTGGTCATCGCCTCGGCCAGCTTGGCGATCATCCGCTCTGCCGCGGGGCAGGGTTTCCCCAGGTATTTGCAATCCGTTGCCGCATAGAAATGCGTCTTGTCCGTCCACATCATGTTTGCGCCCTCCGCGCGTGGTGCGGGGGTTTGGGGACAAGAGACCGGATGAGAAAGCGGGAGGCCCGCGGTGCCATCAGACCCTGTCCGGACACCCCGCCCGGGTTCGAGTTTCACTTCCGATGGCAGGTCTCCTGACTTGCGGGTCGATGCTTTCCCGATCCTTCCCGGCCTCTTAGGGGGCCAGTGGCTCTATCGGGGTCGCTCGCCGCTTACAGTTGCGGGGGCAGTCGCGGAATTGGCTTCGCCTGAAGGCGGCGCCGCACCGTGTTCCCTTTTCATCCCGGACACAAGATTCTGTGGCGCGGGAACCATCGCCACAAGCGGTAGCGGCTGGCCCCCCGAGTCGTCAATCGTTTTTCTGCGCTTGCACAGGCCCAGGCGCGGGCGTGTGCATCTGCAGGTGAAGCCCGCGGATCACATCCGAGTCGCGCCGCACCCGGGCCAGCTGCCAGCCGCCCTGCAGCAGGATATAGAAGTTCTCTGCGGCCGCGCGGGCCTCGCCTTCAGCCAGGCCGAGGCGCCGGGCATGGGCCGCGGTCCCGGTGATCCAGCCCTCGAACAGCTTGGCGGCGTGCTGGTGAAAACCCTCGTTCTCCGGCCCCTCAAACAGCGTGGCAGAGACCGGGCAGCCGCTCCATTTTCCCTGTTTGTCGAACAGTTTGGCCAGCTTGTAGCAGACCGTCTTGGCGCCTTCCTGGAAGGTGGGCGCAGGAGTGAAGGAAGCGTCGATCAGGGCCAGCATCTGCTCCGACGCCCAGTCTGCAGCGGCCAGGGCAAGGTCCGATTTGCCGTTCGGGAAATGGTGGTAGAGCGAGCCCTTGGGCGCCTCCGCCGCCGCCAGCAATTCCGCCAGGCCGGTGCCGCTGTAGCCCTTGTTGCGGAACAGGCCGGCAGCCGCGCGCAGCAGCCGCTCGCGGGTCGGGACGGGGCCGTCCGGGGTGGCAGAGGGTGTCGTCACGTCAGTCATGGCGGCAGGTTGACAGCATTAGACCGATTGGTCCAGAGGTGGAGTAGACCAATCGGTCTAGGAGGGTGCCATGCTCGACAGCCATGCAGAACACGCCGCGGATATCCGGGTGGAGAAACTGCGCTTTGCCGCGGGTGATGCGATGCTGGCCGGGCAGCTGTACCACCCGGTAGGACCGGCCAGGGCAGCGGTGGTGCTGAATGGCGCAACCGGGGTGCCGCAGGGCTATTACCGGCATTTCGCGCGCTGGCTGGCGGCGGAGCGGCAGATGGCCTGCCTGACCTACGACTACCGGGATTTCGGAGATTCGGCGCGTATGCACCCGCGCCGCTCACAGGCCACCATGGCCGAGTGGGCGCTGGCGGATCAGCCGGCCGCCCGGAAGGAAATGCAGCGGCACTATGCGGGCGTGCCGCTGCAGGTGATTGGCCATTCTCTGGGGGCGATGCTGATGCCCCTGCAGGATGGCCTTGAAGACGTCGCCCGCATGATCGTGGTTGCGGGCGGCTTGGTGCATCACCACGATCATCCCTGGCCCTACCGCGCGCTGGCGCTGGCCTTCTGGTTCGGCCATGTGCCGCCGCTGGTCCGCGCCTTGGGCTATCTGCCCGGGCGCGCGGTGGGGTTCGGGGCAGATTTGCCGGCAGGTGTCTACTGGCAGTGGCGGCGCTGGTGCACCACGCCGGGCAGCTACCTGCCGGAAACCGGCACCACGCTGCCGCAGCCGCGCTGGGCGGAAACCGGCATTCCGGTGGACCTGTTTGCGATGGCGGATGACGATGTGGTGCCGCCGGCCGCGGTCTGGCGGCTGGGCGATGTCTACGGGGATGTGGCGCAGCAGCGGGCGGTGCTGGACCCGCAGCAGGCGGGGGGGCGGAAGATCGGCCACCTCGGCGCCTTTGCCCGTGCCAATGCGGCACTGTGGCCGCGGCTGGTGCCGCAGGCCTAGCCCGGACTCAGCCAGCCTGTGCGGTTCAGGCGGTGCGGCTCAGGCGCTCCTCGGTGATGCGGGCATAATCCGCCAGCCGCAGCTTGAAGCGGCGGTTGAGATTGCTGCGCGCCAGCTTCAGCGATTGCACCAGCAAGCGCCCGGTCAGGGTGGTCGGCGACAGCTTCAGCCGCACCGACATCCGGGTCCGCTGAGGCGACAGCGCCAGCAGCTCAACCTCCATCCGCCCGTCGATGCCGCTGCCGGTTCCGTCCAGCACCATTGCCGACGGCGGCGCGTAAGAGGCCAGCGTCAGCTGGATCTCGCGCGGCTTGCCGCGGAAGCTGAAGGCAAGATCCCACGCCAGGCCGTCCTCCGGGCGCGCGGGATCGCCGCTGCGCTGCAGCTCAATGCCGCGCCGCAGGGCGGAACGCTCCAGCATGCCGAAATCTGAAAGTGCGCCGAATACTTCGGCAACCGGGGCTTCGATGTCTTCTTTGCTGTGAAATTCCATGTTCGCCTGCCTCGTCTTCGGCTTTTGGGTCTGCGCCGTTTCCGGCAAATATGCGCGCTAGTCCAGCGTGTCCGCAAGCCAGTTCTGGATTAAAAACTGTGCAATAGCCCCTTTGCGCGCGGGCTTCAGAACCGGGTGCTCGTCGGCAAAAGCCGTCATCATCTCCTGGCGGCTGACCCATAGCGCGTCTTCGATCTCTGCCGGGTCGATGGTGATGTCGCGGCTCAGCGCCTCGCCCGCGCAGCCGAACATCAGCGACATCGGAAAGGCCCAGGGCTGGCTGGACAGGTAGCTGACCGCGCCGACCCGGACGCCGGTTTCCTCCAGCACTTCGCGGCGCACTGCCGCCTCCAGCGTTTCGCCCGGTTCGACAAAACCTGCCAGCAGCGAGTACATCCCCTCCGGCCAGCCGGGGGAGCGGCCCATCAGCACCGAATCCCCATGGGTGATCAGCATGATCACCACCGGGTCGGTGCGCGGGAAATGCGGTGCCTTGCAGGCCGGGCACACCCGTTGCCAGCCCGCCTGCGCCATATCGCTGGCCGCGCCGCAGCAGGCACAGAACCGGTGGCTGCGGTGCCAGGCCAGCAGCGCCTTGGCGGTGGTGGCCAGCTCCGCCTCCAGCGGGGTGAGGCGGGTCATCATCCGGCGCAGTTCCGCAAAGACATGGGTATCCGGCAGGTCCGGGTGCTGCTGCTCGCTGGCGTCGGAAAAGCTGCTCAGGGCCTCCTGGTCGAGGTCTTCCGGCTGCCAGTCGCTGATGTCGCAGGCAAAGCAGGCGCTGCCGCCGGGTTCCAGGCCCAGGAACAGCGCGTCTGATTTGCGGACCGCGGCCAGCGGATGCGCCGGCGCGGTCCAGGCCAGGCCGCAGGGCAGATCCGCCTCCGTCTCGCGCAGCGTCAGCGGCTTGCCGCGCCACATGAGCAGCACCTGGGCCCCGGGGCTGGTCCAGGCCGCCGCCAGCGCAGCGGCATCGCTGCGCAGATGCGCGGCGCGCTCCAGCCCGCCGCCGCCGAAGGTCACCTGTTCCGCGCGTTTCATGGCAATTCTCCTGTGGCTGGCGGGCTTTGCACCGCGCTCAAAGGGGGAATGCGGCAATCCATGACAGTGTGCCGCAGCTGTTGCCAGCATTCGGGCGCGATCTGCGCTTGCCTGTCGCCGTGCGGCCACACCCGCGGGGCTGCCGCGGGGGCATTTGTCAGCAGAACAGGGCGGATCCGGGGGGCCGCGGAGGAGGCCTGTGAAAAAGTTAACACGCAGTTAAAAGGATTCTTTGCAAATCGTGAAAACGCTGATTCAAATAGCGCCAAACAAGAACGGCGCCGAATGGTGCGGAAGGAGCGGCGGGCAGGCGGTGTCAGCAGAAGTTCGGACATGACAGGCGGGGCGGCGGCGGCCAAGGCCCGCAGTGCCGGGGAGCTGCATGTGCTGGCCACAACGGACCTGCACTGCAATCTGCTGAGCCATGATTACTACGCCGACCGGCCGGATCCGGCCATCGGGCTGTCGCGGGTGGCGACCCTGATCGCGGAAGCGCGCGCCCGGGCGGCAGCCCAGGGGGCGGCCTGCATCCTGGTCGACAATGGCGATGGTTTCTATGGGGCGCCGCTGGGCGATGTGCTGCCGCAGGCCGCCGCGCCGCATCCGCTGGTGCGCGCATTCCAGGTTCTGGAATATGATGCCGCCGGGCTCGGCAATCACGATTTCGATTTCGGGCTGGAGACGCTGGCGGAGGCCCTGACGGACACGCCCTGCCCGGTGCTGTGCTCGAACCTGACGGCGTCCGATCCTGGCCGCGCGCTGCCGTTTGCGCCCGCGGCGGTGCTGGAGCGGCAGATGCCCTGCTGCCCGGATCTGCCGCCGGTGCGGATCGGGCTGTTGTCGGTGCTGCCGCCGCAGACGCTGGCCTGGTGCAGCCAGGTGCTGAAAGGGCAGCTGCAGGCGGCGGGCCTCGTCGAGGCCGCGGCAGAGCAGGCGCGGCGGCTGAAGGCGCAGGGCTGCGACCTGGTGCTGGCGCTGGCGCATACCGGGCTGGCGGCTGCCGGCGGCGAGAGCAGCGAAAACGCCCTGGTGCAGCTGGCCGCGCTGGCAGACATCGACGCCCTGGTCGGCGGCCACACCCATCTTACATTGCCGCATCCCGACCATCCCTTTGCCAAGCCGGTGGTGATGCCGGGAGCGCATGGGTCGCACCTTGGGGTGATCCGGCTGGAGCTCGAATACGCCGGCGGCGGTTGGCGGCTGTGTGGCGGGGATGCCAGCCTGCAGCCGGTCGCGCGGCCGGACGGGGCCGGTGCCGCGCAGCCGCTGGCAGCAGAGGATCCGGCCCTGGTGCAGGCGCTGGCGGCGTACCATGCCAGCACCCAGAAGCGGATGCAGGAGCCCGCGGGCCATAGCCCGGTGGCGATGCATTCCTATTTCACCTTCTTTGCACCGGACCGGGGGCTGACCCTGACTGCCTGCGCCCAGGCCGCAGCGGCGCGGCTGCTGCTGCGCGGGACTGCCGCCGAAGGCCTGCCGCTGCTGTCGGCAGCTTCACCGGGCAAGTTCGGCGGCCGCTCCGGCCCGCAGTCTTATACCGATATCGCGGCGGGCGATCTCTGTGCCCGCAACATTGCCGACCTGCAGGTCTTCCCGAACGAGCTGCGGGCGGTCGAGGTCACCGGCGCACAATTGCGCGACTGGCTGGAAATGTCCGCCGGGCTGTTCAACCGGATCGAGCCGGGCAGCTCCGGCCAGCGGCTGACCGACCCGCTGCGGGCGGGGCATAACTTCGATGTGATCTTCGGGCTCAGCTACCGGATAGATGTGACGCAGCCGCCGCGGTTTTCCGCTGCCGGGGAACTGATCAGCCCGGAGGCGCGGCGGATCACGGATCTTCGCTGGCAGGGCCGTCCCGTGGACCCCGTCCAGCGCTTTGCGGTTGCGGTCAACAGCTACCGGGTCAGCGGCGGCGGCCGGTTCCGGATGCTGGAGACGGCGGCGGAGCTGGCGCTGCCGCCGGTCCGGATCCGCCAGGCGATCCGCGACTATATTGCCGGGCGGCTGCCGCCGGAACCGATGGCGGAGGCGCCGTATCCCTGGCAGCTGGTGCCGGTGCCGGGCGCCAGCGCTGTGGCCGTGACCGGGCCCGGAGCGGCGGAGCACCTTGAGGAGCTGCCGGCCGGCCTGGCCGCCCCGCGCGGCTTCAGCGGCACTGGTTTCTGGGAGTTGGACCTGCAGCTGTGAACCGCTGAACTCCGGCACCGGAGCGGCCCTTGCCAATCCCGGCAGCGGTCCTTATATCGGGATTCGAGAGGTTGGCGCGGGCAAGCGCCTCGCCAACCTGGTCAGGTCCGGAAGGAAGCAGCCACAACGAGCCCCGCTTGGGTCGATGTCCAGCCTCTCACTTGCTCCCCGCGCATTTCAAGGAAAACGGGATTGCTCCCGCCCGCTCTGGCGCAATCAAGGATTGCTCCGCCGCCGTTGGGCCCGGCGCCGCGCTGACGCGCGGCGGGAACGGCTTCTTTTGGCCTGAAGTGCTTCCGGGTGAATTGGCCGTAAGGCCAAGAGGAGCAAAGCTCCTCCGCCTGTTTCGGCCTCAGAACCGGCCGTTGTCCGCCGGATAGACGCCGAGGATTTCCACATTGGTGGTGAAATAGCTCAGCTCGTCCATCGCCAGCTGCACATTGGCGTCATCGGGGTGACCTTCGATATCGGCGTAGAACTGGGTCGCGGTGAACGACCCGTCCACCATGTAGCTTTCCAGCTTGGTCATGTTGATGCCATTGGTGGCAAAACCGCCCATCGCCTTGTACAGCGCCGCCGGGATGTTGCGCACCTGGAACACGAAGCTGGTGATCATGTTGTGGGCGCCGCGGCGGGTGTAATCTATGTCCTTCGCCATGATCAGGAAGCGGGTGGTGTTGTCTCCGTTATCCTCGATATGGCGGGCCAGAACATCCAGGCCGTAGATCTCGCCTGCCAGTTCGCTGGCCAGCGCGGCGGAGTGGATGTCGCCGGCCTCGGCCACATCGCGGGCGGCGCGGGCGTTGTCGGGGCTGACGCGGCCGCGGATGCCGTGTTCGCGCAGGAACGTCCCGCACTGCGGAAGCAGCACCAGATGCGAATGCGCCTCGCGGATGTCCTCCAGTTTCGCCCCCGGCACAGCCAGCAGGTTGATATGCACCCGCACAAAGGCCTCGTCGATGATATGCAGCCCGCTGTGCGGCAGCAGCCGGTGGCTGTCGGCCACCCGGCCGTAGGTGGAGTTCTCCACCGGCAGCATCGCCTGCTCCGCCTCGCCGCTGCGCACCGCCTCCAGAATCTCCTCGAACGTGCGGCAGGGCAGCACCTCCATGCCGGGGCGGGCGATGCGGCAGGCCTCGTGGCTGTAGGAGCCAAGCTCCCCCTGAATGGCGATTTTGCGGCTCATGGGTGTGTTCCCCGTGCAAAACTTCAAGAATTGGGCGTTTCGTCGCGCTGTCTATACCTTGCCACTTGGGAGGGGAAGCCTTAGACACCCCAGCAGACAGCTAAATGGACTCGCGATCATGTTTGACACGATGACCCTCACCAAAGCGACCGCAGGCGTCTGCGGCGCGTTCCTGGTATTCCTTCTGGGCAAATGGGGCGCAGAAGTACTGTATCACATGGACAGCCACGGTGAGGCTTCCTATGTGATCGAAGTTGCAACCGCCGAAGATGCCGGCAGCGACGAACCGGAAGTCAGCTTCGAAGAGCTGATGGCCTCCGCCGACGCCGCCAAAGGCGCCAAGGTGTTCAAGAAGTGCTCCGCCTGCCACAAGCTGGAAGACGGCGCCAACGCAACCGGCCCGTACCTGTACGGTGTGGTCGGCCGCGACATCGCTGCCGCTTCGGGCTTTGGCTATTCCGGCGCGCTGACCGGCCTGGCCGGCAAGGCCTGGACCCCGGAAGAGCTGGACGCCTTCCTGGCCAAGCCGTCGGCCTATGCGTCGGGCACTACCATGTCGTTCTCCGGCCTGAAGAAGCAGGCGGACCGGGTGAACCTCATCGCCTATCTGGACAGCCTGGACGACTAATCCGGACCGCTGTCCCAGCTATCCAATGGAAAAAGCCGCTGCGATCTGCAGCGGCTTTTTTGTTCGCGTGAGCGGCTCGGTAAAAGCGGTGCCGGCTCAGGCCGGGTTGTTTTCCCGGTAATAGGCCAGCGCATCGCGCTCTGTGCCGTCGGGCAGGATGCAGACGCCGATGGTGCCCGCCTTGCCGCTGCGCAGCACGTACTGGCCGCCGGTCTGCACGCAATAGGCCTCTTCCGGGCTGGTGTAGACCACTTCCTCTTCCTGCTGGGCGCAGGCGCTGAGCGCGGCGGCCCCGGCAACCGCAAGGGCGGCAAGTTTCATTGACTTCAGCATCGCAAACTCCCTCGTTTCATAACACAATCGTGATGTGAGGCTGGCAGGCAATTTTATTGCGGGCAAGCACGGTTGCACGCAGGCCTTTGTTTCGGCTGCTTTTTGCCCAGATCGGGCGCCTGATCACCCAATCTCAACTTGAATGTTACCGCCCCCGGACATTAGCTTGGGGCCGGATAACCCGGGCCAAAGTTCCGGGCATAGGAGGTCATGGCAGATGAACACCGCCAAAGCTGCGGCGCGCGTGCGCGCAAAGGACAGAGTGAACCCGCTGCAGGCCGCCGCCGCGCTGGCCCTGGGGCTGATCCTGGCGCTGGCAGCCGCGACACTGGCCAAGGCGGAAGAGACCATCATCAAGGCGCATGGCTTTGCCGAGTTCGGGGAGCTGAAATACCCGCAAGGCTTCGCCCATTTCGACTATGTGAACCCGGAGGCCCCGAAAGGCGGCGAGTTGTCGATCTCTGCCGTTGGCACCTTCGACAGCATGAACCCCTACACCCGCAAGGGCAGGGCCGGGACGCTGTCCTCCAGCCACTACGAAAGCCTTCTGGTGGAATCCTATGACGAGCCCGGATCCTACTACGGTCTGGTTGCCGAAAGCCTGGAATACCCCGAAAGCCAGGACTGGGTGATATTCAACCTGCGTCCCGAAGCAAAGTTCTCCGACGGAACGCCGGTCACCGCCGACGATGTGGTGTTTTCCCACAACATCCTGCTGGACCAGGGCCTGAAATCCTATGCCGAGGCGGTGCGCAAGCGCATTCCCAAGGCTGAGGCGCTGGGGCCGCACCGGGTCAAATTCCACTTCTCCCCGGATTTCCCGCGCCGGGCGATGATCACCCAGGTCGGAGGCACGCCGGTGTTCTCCAAGGCCTGGTTCGAGGCCGACCCTGAAAACCGCCGCATCGACCAGCCGCGGCTGGATCCGGGCGTCGGTTCCGGTCCCTATGTTCTGGAAAGCGCCGATGTGAACCAGCGCATCGTCTACCGCCGCAACCCGGACTATTGGGGCAAGAACCTGAACGTGAACGTCGGCCGCCACAACTATGACCGCATTCGGGTCGAGTATTTCGGCGATGATGTCGCCGCGATGGAGGGCTTCAAGGCCGGCGTGTATACCCTGCGCCCGGAGAACAACTCCAAGAACTGGGCCACCAACTATGAATTTGCCGCTGTCGAGAAGGGCCATGTGATCAAGGGCGAAATTCCCGATGGCAATGTGCCGCCCGCCAGCGGCTTTGTGATGAACCTGCTGAAACCCAAGTTCCAGGACATCCGCGTGCGCGAGGCGATGCAGCTGGCGTTTAATTTCGAATGGACCAACGAAAGCCTGCAATACGGGCTGTTCCGCCACCGCTCCTCCTTCTGGCAGGATTCGCCGCTCGCGGCACAGGGCCTGCCCGAGGGCCGCGAGAAAGAGATGCTGGAAGCGCTGGGCGATCAAATCGATCCGTCGATCCTGACCTCCGAGCCGGTGATGGCGCATGCCTCCAAGGCGTCGCGCCCCGGCGACCGTAAAAACCTGCGCAGGGCGATGAAGCTGTTGGATGAGGCTGGCTGGACCGTCGGCGATGACGGCATGCGCCGCAACGCGCAAGGCGAGCCGCTGAAGGTCGAGTTCCTGGCTGACAGCCCGACCATCGAACGCATCGTGCAGCCCTATGTCGCCAACCTGCGCACCATGGGGGTGGATGCGGTGCTGAACCGGGTCGATTACGCCCAGTACACCAGCCGCCGCCGCGAGAAGGAGTTCGACATGATCTCCTCCGCCTTCCCGATGTCGCTGGAACCGTCGACCGGCCTGTACCAGTACTTCGGGTCCGAGGCGCATGAATACTCGGTGTTCAACCCGGCAGGGCTGGCCGATCCGGCGGTCGATGCGCTGATTGACAATATCGTCAAAGCCAAGACGCAGGAGGAGCTGCGCGCCAATGCCCGCGCGCTGGACCGGGTACTGCGGGCCAAGCGCTTTGTGGTGCCAACCTGGTATCTGGACGTGAACTGGATTGCCTACTGGGACATGTACCGCCAGCCGGAAAACCTGCCGCCTTATGACACTGGCCTGCTGGACCTGTGGTGGATCGATGCAGAGCGCGAGGCCGCGCTCAAATCCGCCGGCGCGCTGCGGTAAGGGACGGACATGGCAGCCTATATCCTCCGGCGCCTGCTGTTGGTGATCCCGACCCTGTTCGGCATCCTGCTGGTGAACTTCGCCCTGGTGCAGTTTGTGCCCGGCGGCCCCGTGGAACAGATCATCGCCCAGCTTGAGGGCGGCGGCGACGTGTTCGAGGGCTTTGCCGGCGGCGGCGGCGATACCGGCACCGAGGCGATCAGCGCCAATGAAAACTACGCCGGCCGCCAGGGCCTGCCGCCGGAGCTGATCAAGGAACTGGAACAGCAGTTCGGCCTCGACAAGCCGCCGCTGGAACGCTTCCTGACCATGCTGGGCAATTACGCCCGCTTTGACTTCGGCGAGAGTTATTTCCGCAAGATCGACGTCACCGATCTGGTGCTGGAGAAGATGCCGGTGTCGATCTCGCTGGGCCTGTGGTCGACGCTGATTGCCTATCTGATCTCAATCCCGATGGGCATCCGCAAGGCGATGCGGGACGGCTCGCCTTTTGACACCTGGACCAGCGGCGTGATCATCGCCGCCTATGCGATCCCGGGGTTCCTGTTTGCCATCATGCTGCTGGTGCTGTTTGCCGGCGGCTCCTACTGGCAGATCTTCCCGCTGCGCGGCCTCACGTCGGACAATTGGGAGAGCCTCAGCCTGTTCGGCAAAATCGTGGATTATTTCTGGCACATCGCGCTGCCGGTCACCGCCTCCACCATCGCGGCCTTTGCGACGCTCACCTTGCTCACCAAAAACTCCTTCCTGGATGAGATCAAGAAGCAATACGTGATGACCGCCCGCGCCAAGGGCCTCAGCGAGAACCGGGTGCTGTACGGCCACGTGTTCCGCAATGCGATGCTGATCGTCATTGCAGGCTTCCCGGCGGTGTTCATCGGTGTGTTCTTTGCAGGCTCCCTGATCATCGAGACGATCTTCTCGCTCGACGGCCTCGGCCGCCTCGGGTTCGAGGCCGCGGTGGCGCGCGATTACCCGGTGATGTTCGGCACCATGTATATCTTCGGCCTGATGGGGCTGGTGGTCGGCATCGTCTCCGACCTGATGTATGTGGTGGTCGATCCGCGCATCGACTTTGAAAAGCGGGAGGGCTGATCCATGGCGCTCTCCCCCCTGAACCAGCGCCGCTGGCGCAACTTCTGCCGCAACCGCCGCGCTTACTGGTCGCTGTGGATCTTTGCGGTGCTGTTCGGACTGTCGCTGTTTGCCGAGTTCATCGCCAACGACAAGCCGATCCTCGTGAGCTACCGCGGCGAGATTTATGCGCCGGTGTTCAAGTTCTACCCGGAGACCCGCTTTGGCGGCGACTTCCAGACAGAGGCCGTCTACAGCGACCCGGAGGTCGAATGCCTGATCCGCTCCGGCGGCATCGAGGACTGCTTTGACGAGCCGGAAACCATCCTGGAGGAGATCGCCGCAGGCACCTATGCAGCGGAGGATTTCCACGAAGGCTGGACCCTCTGGCCGCCGATCCCCTACAGCTTCAACACCACCGTGGACCGCCCCGGCGCGGCACCGCTGCCGCCCGGCGGGCTGAACCTTCTGGGCACCGACGACACCAAGCGCGACGTGCTGGCGCGGGTGATCTACGGCTTCCGCCTGTCGATCCTGTTCACCCTGATGGTGACCGGGGCCGCCAGCCTCTTGGGCATTCTGGCAGGCGCGGTGCAGGGCTATTTCGGCGGCCTGACGGACCTGGTGTTCCAACGGGTGATCGAAGTCTGGGGCTCCGTGAACTCGCTCTATGTCATCATCATCATGTTTGCGATCCTCGGGCGCAGCTTCTGGCTCCTGGTGTTTCTGATGGTTCTCTTCGGCTGGACCGCGCTGGTCGGCGTGGTGCGGGCCGAGTTCCTGCGTGCCCGCAACCTGGAATATGTCCGCGCCGCCAAGGCGCTGGGGGTCGGCAACGTGACCATCATGTTCCGCCACATGCTGCCCAATGCGATGGTGGCGACGCTCACGATGCTGCCCTTCATCATCACCGGCACCATCGGCTTGCTGGCGGGCTTGGATTTCCTCGGCTTCGGCCTGCCGTCCTCGGCGCCGTCTTTGGGAGAGCTGACGCTGCAGGCCAAGCAGAACCTGGAGGCGCCCTGGCTCGCCTTCACCGCCTTCTTCACCTTTGCCATCATGCTGTCGCTCCTGATCTTCATCTTCGAGGGCGTGCGCGATGCCTTCGACCCGCGGAAGACGTTTTCATGAATGTGCGGAACACCAGGATTGCCCCCGGCCCGAGGGTGGGGGCAAATCGCCCCCGCCCTGGGGGGCGAGTCGGGGGCGATCCGGGCTGCTGCGCACCCCGATTAGTTCTTAAAGGCTGGGCTTCAAACTTTCGGACGTTCCCATGACCAATACCTCTTCCCCTCTCCTGAACGTCCAGAACCTCCGCGTCTCCTTCCGCCAGGACGGCAAAGTGACCGAAGCGGTGCGCGGCGTCTCCTTCTCCGTCGGCCGCGGCGAGACCGTGGCGCTGGTGGGCGAGTCGGGCTCCGGCAAATCGGTCTCGGCGCTGTCCACCGTCTCACTGCTGGGCGACAGCGCCACCGTGACAGGCTCAGTCACCTATGACGGTACCGAAATGGTCGGCGCCGATGAGCGCCACCTGATGCAGGTGCGCGGCAATGACATCAGCTTCATCTTCCAGGAGCCGATGACCTCGCTCAATCCGCTGCACACCATCGAGCGCCAGCTGGAGGAATCGCTTGCGCTGCACCAGGGGCTGGCGGGCAAGGCGGCCCGGGAACGCATTCTGGAGCTTCTGAACAAGGTCGGCATCCGCGACGCCGAAAACCGGCTGACATCCTACCCGCATCAGCTGTCGGGCGGCCAGCGGCAGCGGGTGATGATCGCCATGGCATTGGCCAACAAACCGGACATCCTGATCGCCGATGAGCCGACGACTGCGCTGGACGTGACCATCCAGGCGCAGATCCTCGACCTTCTGGCCGAACTCAAGGAAAGCGAAGGCATGGGGCTGTTGTTCATCACCCATGACCTCGGCATCGTGCGCCGTATCGCCGACCGGGTCTGCGTGATGAAAAGCGGCGAGATCGTCGAGGAGGGCCCGGCGGCGGAGATTTTCGCCAATCCGCAGCACCCCTATACCCAGAAACTGCTGGCGGCAGAGCCCTCCGGCCAGCCGCAGCCGGTGCCGGCGGATGCGCAGGAACTGGTGGCGGCCAGGGACCTCAAGGTCTGGTTCCCGATCCAGCGCGGCTTTTTGAAACGCACCGTCGGATATGTGAAGGCGGTGAACCCGATGTCGGTCTCGGTGCGCGCAGGCGAAACCCTGGGCATCGTCGGCGAGTCGGGCTCCGGCAAGACCACACTGGCGCTTGCCATCATGCGTCTGATCGCGTCGGAGGGCGCGGTGACCTTCCAGGGCCAGGACCTGCGCAAATGGTCCACCCGCGACCTGCGCGCCCTGCGCAAGGACATGCAGATCGTGTTCCAGGACCCGTTCGGCTCGCTCAGCCCGCGGATGACCTGCGCCCAGATCATCGCGGAGGGGCTGGCGATCCATAAGGTGGATCAGCACCGCGACACCCGCGAGCTGGTGGCGGAGGTGATGCAGGAGGTGGGCCTCGACCCAGGCGCCATGGACCGCTACCCGCATGAGTTCTCCGGCGGCCAGCGCCAGCGCATCGCCATCGCCCGCGCCATGGTGCTGCGCCCGAAGCTGGTGGTGCTGGACGAGCCGACCTCGGCGCTGGACATGACGGTGCAGGTGCAGATTGTCGAGCTGCTGCGTGACCTGCAGACGCGTTACGGGCTCGCCTATCTGTTCATCTCCCACGACCTCAACGTTGTGCGGGCGATGTCGCACAAGGTGGTGGTGATGAACCAGGGCGACGTGGTTGAGACCGGCGCGGCGGAGGAGCTGTTTGCCAACCCGCGGGCCGACTACACCCGCAGGCTGCTGGCCGCCGCCGGTTGACCCACCCCTGAATTAATCCTCTGGCAGGCTTTGCAGCATCTATGCGTTCGCACCTGACGCAACGCCCATAAGTTGCGGCAGCCAGGTTGACCGAATGTTTCGCGCGCGAAACATTCAGGCAGCAGTGCTGACCTAATGGGTGTCACACGGAAAACAGCGGCCTCCTCCCGCGCCCGCAGGTGCACCGGCTGCGCGGGAACACCTCGCCCAACGGGAGCACTGCGCCTGTGGCGCAGATGCGACGGGCGGGAGATCTTCGTGAACCGGAGATGGACTCAGATGGCGGTGCTGTGGCCTGCGGTGCTGAGGTCATAGGCGTCAAAGCTGCGGGCGATCATCCGGGTCAGCGGACGCGCCTCGTCTCGGATCTGCAGCCCCTTGGCGGATACTTTCAGCATGCCGGGGAAGGCGGCGTCTGCCTCTGCAAACATTTGGTCAAGATCCGCCTCGGCCACCGCAAAGCGCGACAGGATCTCCTCGCGGCAGATGCGGAAATCGCACATCAGCGCCTCGATCAGCCGCGCCCGCAGCAGGTCCTCGCCCGCAAAAGCATGGCCGCGGGCGGTGGCGAACTGCCCGCCGCGGATGGCGCGGACATAGGCCGAGGTGGCGGGCGCGTTCTGCGCATAGCCCTGCGGGAAGCGCGAGATCGCCGAGGCGCCGATGCCGATCAGCACCTCTGCCGGATCGTCGGTGTAGCCCTGGAAATTGCGCCGCAGCCGCCCGGTCTGCTGCGCCACCGCCAGCCCGTCGTGGGGCCGCGCAAAATGGTCGATGCCGATCTCCCGGTAGCCGTCCCACAGGAACAGCTGGCGGGCGGTCTCAAACAGCTCCAGCCGCGATTCGGGGGTGGGCAGCGCATCGGAGCGGATCATGCTTTGACGCCCGGCCATCCACGGCACATGCGCATAGCCGTAGACCGCCACCCGGTCCGGTGTCAGCGACAGCAGTTTTTGCACGCTTTCGGTCATGATGGCGGGGGTCTGATGCGGCAGGCCAAAAAGGATATCGGCATTGAGGCTGGTGATGCCGTGGTTGCGCAGCTGTTCGATCGCGGCGCGGGTGGCCTCGAAGCTCTGGATGCGGCCGATCGCCTGCTGGATGGTGCTGTCGAAATCCTGCACCCCGACAGAGGCGCGGTTCATCCCAGCCTCGGCCAGCGCATCCAGCCGCCGGTCCCCGATCTCGTTCGGGTCGATCTCCACCGAAAACTCCGCCCGCGGCGCCAGCGGAATCGCTTCGGTAACGGCGCCGGCCAGATCGCGGATCAGCTCCGCGCTGAGGAGCGTCGGCGTGCCGCCGCCCCAATGCAGCCGCGACAGGGTGATATCTGCGGGCAGCTGCGCCTTCAGCAGCGCAATTTCGGCCTTCAGAACCTGAACATACGCCTCTACCGGGGCGTCGGAATGGGTGCCCTGCGTGCGGCAGGCGCAGAACCAGCACAACCTGCGGCAGAACGGCACATGCACATACAGCGAGATGCTGCTGCCGGGGGCAATCCTGGATACCCAACTGGAAAACTGCGCGGAATCAGTATTCTTGCCGAAGTGCGGCGCGGTGGGATAGCTAGTATAGCGCGGCACTTTGGCGTCAAACAATCCCAGTTCGGCCAATTGAGCTTTCTGTTCCATTCAATTACCGTTATGGGAAAGCGCGAACCAGAGCCTTGACCCAGATCAATCCGGACCAACGAATGAACGCTCCAGTACTTTCCCATTCCAGATGCGGTGACTGCCCGATCCGCCACCGGGCCGTCTGCGCGCGCTGCAACGCGGATGAGCTGGAGGAGCTGGACGCGATCAAGTACTACCGCACCTACGAGGCGGGCCAGCCGATCATCTGGTCCGGCGACGTGATGAACTTCGTGGGCTCCGTGGTCTCCGGCATCGCCTCCCTCACCCAGACGATGGAGGACGGGCGCACCCAGATGGTGGGCCTGCTGCTGCCCAGCGATTTTGTCGGCCGTCCGGGCCGCGAAGGCGCGGCCTATGATGTGGCGGCGACCACAGATGTGGTGATGTGCTGCTTCCGCAAGAAGCCGTTCGAGGAGCTGATGGAGCGCACCCCGCATATCGCGCACCGTCTGCTGGAAATGACTCTGGACGAACTCGACGCGGCGCGGGAGTGGATGCTGGTGCTGGGCCGCAAGACCGCCCGCGAGAAGATCGCCAGCCTCCTGGCCATTATCGCGCGCCGTGATGCCACGCTGACGCCCGGCGGGGCCACCAACCGGATGGTGTTCGACCTGCCGCTGACGCGGGAGGCAATGGCCGACTACCTGGGGCTGACGCTGGAAACCGTCAGCCGCCAGATTTCCGCGCTCAAGCGGGACGGCGTCATCGAGCTGGAAGGCAAGCGGCATGTGACCGTGCCTGACATGCGCCGCTTGATGGAAGAGGCCGGCGACGACAGCGACGGCGGCTTCCTGGGCTGAACCCGCCTTTTCCCGGTAATTTCTAACGGTTGTCGGCCAGCCAACGCGCCACCCGCGCTGCCGGGCTGCGCGGGCCGGAGGCGCGCAGGCTCCACAGCCGCAAGTCCCGCGGCAGGCTGGCCTTCACTGCAAACGGCGCCATCAGCCTGCCGCTGTCCACAAGCGGGGCCACCAGCGCCTGATGGCCGATCAGCACCCCTGCGCCATTGATGGCCTCCTCCACTGCCAGGGAATAGAGCGAGTATTCCGGCCCCCGCAGATGCAGGGTCTCGCCGGGGCAGGCGGCCTGCAGCCATGCCTCCCAATCCTGCGCCCAGACCGCGTCTGACAGGCAGGGCACGTTTTCCAGGTCGGCGGGACCGTTCAACTGCTGGGCCAGCGCGGGGGCGCAGACCGGGAAGATCACGTCCTGCTCGATAATCTCGCCCTGATCGCCGCCGTAGAACAGGCATAGGTCATAGGGCGTGCGCTTGAGGTTCGGCGGCTCTTCGGTTGCAGTGACCGAGACCACCATTTCCGGCATTGCGGCGCGCAGGGCGGGCAGGCGCGGCGACAGCCAGAACTGGGCGATGGCGGGCAGGGTAGCGATGTGGACAGTGCTGGGCTGCGCCTCCTCGCGCAGGTGGCGGGTGGCGGCGTTAAGCTGATCGAAGGCGGCGGTGAACTCCGGCAGCACCCGTGCGCCAAGGGCAGTCAGCGTCACCTGCTTCGGGCGGCGATGGAAAAGCTGCGCCTGCAGCGCGTCCTCCAGCGATTTGATCTGGGCCGAGACCGCGCCGGGGGTCACCCCCAGCTCCTGCGCGGCGGCAGAGAAGCCGCCCAGCCGCGCAGCGGCCTCAAAGGCGCGCAGGGCGGTCAGCGGCAGCGATTGGGCAGGGGGCGGGGAAACAGCCATGACGTAGCCTCAATTTTTCTAGCCCTAGTTTTCTGGAAAACTGGTTTGCGGGCAAGGGGGCATCGGCGCTTTGATGGGGGCAGAGAGAAACCCGCCACTTCGCGAAGGAGACAGATCATGACAGAGCTAGCCCGCCGCACCTGGGTGCCCGCCGCCTGCGAAGACTACGTGCAGACCGTGGCCGCCAAAACCGCCGCTGCCACCAGTGCGGAGACCGCCGCGCGGCTGACCGCGCTGGCGGATCTCAATACACAGATCCACGACCGTGATTGCTTCAACCTGAACCCGGCCACCAATGTGATGAACCCGGCGGCTGAGGCGCTGTTGACAACGGGCTTAGGCAGCCGGCCGTCGCTGGGCTATCCTGGCGACAAATACGAGATGGGGCTGGAGGCCATAGAGGAGATCGAGGTGATCGCTGCCGAGATCGCGGCCAAAGTCTTCAACGCGCGGTACGCGGAGATCCGGGTGGGCTCGGGTGCGCTGGCCAATCTCTATGGTTTCATGGCGCTGACCAAGCCCGGCGATGCCATCATCGCGCCGCCTGCCGCGGTGGGCGGGCATGTCACCCATCACGCGGGCGGCTGTGCCGGGCTGTATGGGCTTCAGACCCATCCGGCGCCGGTGGATGCGGATGGCTATACCGTCGATCTGGACGCGCTGCACGATCTGGCGCGCGAGGTGCGGCCCAAGCTGATCACCATCGGCGGCAGCCTCAACCTGTTCCCGCATCCGGTGGCTGAGGTGCGCGCGATTGCCGATGAGGTGGGCGCCAAGGTGCTGTTCGACGCCGCCCACCAGTGCGGCATGATTGCGGGCGGCCATTGGGCCAACCCGCTGGAGCAGGGCGCGCATATGATGACGATGAGCACCTACAAGAGCTTGGGCGGCCCTGCTGGCGGGCTGATCGTCACCAACGATGCGGAAATCGCCGAGCGGCTGGATGCCATCGCCTTTCCCGGTATGACCGCGAACTTTGATGCGGCCAAATCGGCGGCACTGGCGATGAGCCTCTTGGACTGGGTGGAGCATGGTGCGGGCTATGCCAAGGCGATGGCGGACCTGTCGCTGGCTCTGGCGCAGGAACTGGCAGGGCAGCGGCTGCCGGTCTTTGGCGCCGCGCGCGGGATCACGCAGTCGCACCAGTTTGCGCTGGAAGCGGCGGAGTTCGGCGGCGGCCAGGCGGCGTCGAAGCATCTGCGCAAGGCGGGCTTCCTGGCCTGCGGCATCGGCCTGCCGGTTGCGGAGGTGCCGGGGGACATGAACGGGCTGCGTCTCGGCACGCCTGAGCTGGTGCGCCGCGGTGTCACCCCGGAGCATGCGCCCAAGCTCGCGGAGCTGATTGCCCGTGCCCTGCGGGCGGAGGACCCGGCGGCCATGGCGGCAGAGGTTGCCGCGTTCCGCGCTGCTTTCCAGGGCATGCACTACGTCTGCTGAGTCCGCACGACGGCCGGGAGGGGCTCAGGCTGCGGACCCTGACGGCAGCGGGTGACCCGGCGCCGCGGTTATGCTCTACTATTGCGGTAACACCACATGGAGGCGGCAATGCAGTTTGGAAGTCTGATCGGGATGCTGATCATCGGGGCGCTGGCGGGCTGGCTGTCGGGCAAGATCATGCAGGGGCGCGGCTTTGGCATCCTCGGCAATATCATCGTCGGCGTGGTCGGCGCCTTCCTGGCCGGCACCATTTTTCCCGCGCTGGGGTTTGCCGCGGGCGGCGGTTTTTTCTGGACGCTGATCCACGCCACCCTGGGCGCGGTGATCCTCCTGTTCCTGATCGGGCTGATCCGCAAGGCGGGGTAAGGCCCGGATTCCAGGCATGAAAAAAGGCGCCCCGCGGGGCGCCTTTCCGGTTGAAAAATACTGTCTGACCTTAGTGTGCCATCAGCACCGGCACCGCAGCCTGTTCCAGCATGTTGCGGGTGGCGCCGCCCAGGATTGCCTCGCGGAAGCGGGAATGGCCGTAGGCGCCCATCACGATCATGTCCGCGGCGGTGTCGGAAGCGTGGCGGTTCAGAACGTCCGAAACCCGGGTCAGCGTCTTGCTGAGAACATCGATCTCGCATTTCACCCCGTGGCGGGCCAGCATCTGCGCCAGCATGCCGCCCGGATCGGAGCGTTCGGGGCCGTGCTGCGGCGGATCGATCACCGCGATGCGGACCAGATCGGCGCCTTTCAGGAACGGCATCGCCCGGCGGATCGCGGTCATGGCCTCGATGCTTTCGTTCCAGGCCACCAGAACCGTTTCGGGCTGCTTCAGCGGCGCGGATTTGTCCGGCACCACCAGCACCGGCGCGCGGCCTTCGAACAGCGCCGCTTCGACGATCGGCTCTGCCTCGGCGCGCTTCCCCGCGCCATAGGGCTGGCCCAGCACCACCAGGTCGGAAAACCGCGCCTGGCGCGCCACATGGCGGCCGATGTCGGCGATCTGGGCAACACCGCTGTCGGTGCCGTAAGCGACGCCGGCCTGCTTCAGGGCCTCTTCGGCCTGGGCCTGGACCTCTTCGGCCTCCTCCTGGGCGCGGGCCAGGGTTTCCTGCAGCACCATCGCATTGGCGCCGGCATAGTAGTATCCTGTCTGGGTGCGGTCGACACCGAGGCAGAGCGCATCGGCATGGGCGCCGAATTCCTCAGCCAGGGCCGCAATTTGCGCCAAAGGCGCCGCTGCGGTGTCCGCAGCTGTGAGAACGGTAAGCAAGGACTTGTAGGACATTGACACCTCTCGGCGGAAAGTGCACCGCAGGCCCGGATGGCGCTGGTGCACGGAGTTTCACTGCACGGGAACAAGTGTCACATGTTGCCCGGATTTGTCTTGATGCAGATCAAGGCAGCAGAAAGGCGCGTTTTGCATGAAGGGCGCGGTCTAATAACGTTCCCGTATCCGCAGGATTCGCGGGGGCATGGCAAAGGGACGCAAGATGTCTAATTATATCAAGCTGATAGCGCTTGGTCTGGTCACGCTGTTTGCGATGATCGGCACCAATTACGCGCGGGATCTGGCTTACCAGGTGCACGCGATCATTGTGATGATCGTGGCCGGCGGCCTGTTCCTCTACACTTTGCGCAGAACCGACGAGCCGAAAGTGGCGGCCGCCGGTCTGGAAAACGAGTATTTCGACAGCGTGATCCGCGCTGGCACGATTGCAACCGCCTTCTGGGGCGTGGTCGGGTTCCTGGCGGGGACCTTCATCGCGTTTCAGCTGGCGTTTCCGGCGCTGAACTTCGAATGGGCCGACGGCCTGGCCAACTTTGGCCGCCTGCGCCCGCTGCACACGTCTGCGGTGATCTTTGCCTTTGGCGGCAACGCGCTGATCGCAACCTCCTTCTATGTGGTGCAGAGGACCTCCGCCGCGCGCCTCTGGGGCGGCAACCTGGCGTGGTTCGTGTTCTGGGGCTACCAGCTGTTCATCGTGCTGGCGGCGACCGGCTATCTGCTGGGCGGCACCCAGTCCAAGGAATATGCGGAACCCGAGTGGTACGTCGACCTGTGGCTGACCATCGTCTGGGTCGCCTATCTGGCGGTGTTCCTGGGCACCATCATCAAGCGCAAGGAGCCGCATATCTATGTGGCGAACTGGTTCTACCTGTCCTTTATCGTCACCGTGGCGATGCTGCACCTGATCAACAACATGACCATCCCGGTCTCGATCTGGGGCTCCAAGTCGGTGATCGTGTGGCCGGGCGTGCAGGATGCGATGATCCAGTGGTGGTACGGCCACAACGCCGTGGGCTTCTTCCTGACCGCGGGCTTCCTGGGCATGATGTATTACTTCATCCCCAAGCAGGCCGAGCGTCCCGTCTTCTCGTACAAGCTGTCGATCATCCACTTCTGGGCGCTGATCTTCCTGTACATCTGGGCCGGTCCGCACCACCTGCACTACACCGCGCTGCCTGACTGGGCCTCGACCCTGGGTATGGTGATGTCGGTGATCCTGTGGATGCCCTCCTGGGGTGGCATGATCAACGGCCTGATGACCCTGTCGGGCGCCTGGGACAAGCTGCGCACCGACCCGGTGATCCGAATGATGGTGATCTCGCTGGGCTTCTACGGCATGTCCACCTTCGAAGGCCCGATGATGTCGATCCGCGCGGTGAACTCGCTGTCGCACTACACCGACTGGACCATTGGCCACGTGCA
Organism: Leisingera sp. JC11; assembly: GCF_040704725.1. Classification (NCBI taxonomy): domain Bacteria; kingdom Pseudomonadati; phylum Pseudomonadota; class Alphaproteobacteria; order Rhodobacterales; family Roseobacteraceae; genus Leisingera; species Leisingera sp. JC11. The sequence goes on along the minus strand of NZ_JBFCVS010000006.1, from coordinate 144,302 downwards.
CTCCGGCGCGCTGGGCTGGAACGGCATGATCACCTTCGGTGCCCTCTACTACCTGGTGCCGGCGCTGTGGAAGCGCGAGAGCCTTTACAGCCTCCGTCTGGTCTCCTGGCACTTCTGGCTGGCCACCCTCGGCATCATTCTCTACGCCGCTTCGATGTGGGTGACCGGTATCATGGAAGGCCTGATGTGGCGTGAAGTGGACGCCAACGGCTTCCTGGTGAACTCCTTTGCCGACACCGTGGCAGCGAAGTTCCCGATGTATGTGGTGCGCGGTCTGGGCGGGGTAATGTTCCTCGCGGGGTCCATCATCATGTGCTACAACCTGTGGATGACGGTCCGTAAGGCGCCGGCCAAAGAGGCCAGCCTGACGGTCCCGGTTCCGGCTGAATAAGGAGCCAGGAAGCAATGTCTATTCTCGACAAACATAAGATCCTCGAGACCAACGCGACCCTGCTGCTGATCTTCAGCTTCCTGGTCGTGACCATCGGCGGCCTGGTGCAGATCGCACCGCTGTTTTACCTGGAAAACACCATCGAGAAGGTGGAGGGCATGCGTCCCTACACCCCGCTCGAGATGGCGGGCCGCGAGGTCTATATCCGGGAAGGCTGCTATGTCTGCCACAGCCAGATGATCCGTCCGATGCGCGACGAGGTCGAGCGTTACGGCCACTACTCGCTGGCGGCGGAGTCGATGTACGACCGCCCGTTCCAGTGGGGCTCCAAGCGGACCGGGCCGGATCTGGCCCGCGTCGGCGGCCGCTACTCGGACGAGTGGCACGCAGACCACCTGCGCGACCCGCAGTCGGTGGTGCCGGAATCGGTGATGCCGAAATACGGCTTCCTCGAGGAGAAGAAGATCGACGGCAAGTACATCGGCGACATCATGGCCACCAACGCGCTCTTGGGCACGCCCTACAGCGACGAGATGATCGACGCCGCGCAGGCTGACTTCCGCGCCCAGGCCGACCCGGACAGCGACTATGACGGGCTGCTGGAGCGTTATGGCGAGGACATCAACGTGCGCAACTTCGATGGCAAGCCGGGGGTCTCCGAGGCCGACGCGCTGATCGCCTATCTGCAGATGCTGGGCACGCTGGTCGACTTCTCGACCTTCACCCCGGACGCGAGCCGCTGAGGGAGGATGGTATGGAACTCTACACACTCCTCAGGCAGTTCGCCGATAGCTGGATGCTGCTGTTCCTGTTCACCTTCTTCATTGGTGTGATTGTCTGGGCGTTCCGCCCGGGCAGCACCAAGGCCTACAAGGACACCGCAAACATCCCGTTCCGGCATGACGACGCACCTGCGCCCAGCCAGGACCAACCCGCCGCGACTAAGGAGGCGAGGGCATGAGCAAGAAATCGCAGAAATTCGAAGGCGATCCGAATACCACCGGCCATGAATGGGACGGGATCGAGGAATTCGACAATCCGATGCCGCGCTGGTGGCTGTGGACTTTCTACGCCACCATCATCTGGGGCGTGATTTACACCATCGCCTATCCGGCCTGGCCGCTGATCAACGGCGCCACTGCCGGGGTGCTGGGCTGGTCGACCCGCGGCGACGTGGCGGCCGAGATCACCGCGGTGGAAGAAGCCAACGCGCCGATCAACGCCAAGCTGGAGGCAGCTGAGCTGACCGCCATCGCGGAAGACCCGGAACTGGGCTCCTACGCCGTGTCCGCCGGGTCTGCCGTGTTCAAGACCTGGTGCGCCCAGTGCCACGGCTCCGGTGCGGCCGGCGCCAAAGGCTATCCGAACCTGCTGGACGACGACTGGCTCTGGGGCGGCTCGATGGAGGACATCCACGCCACCATCACCCACGGCATCCGCAACGAGGACAGCGACGAAGCGCGCTATTCCGAGATGCCTGCCTTCGGCCGCGACGAACTGCTGGAGAAGGAAGAAATCTCCCAGGTGGTTAACTACGTGATGTCGCTGTCGGGCGAGGCGCAGGATGCTGCACAGGTTGAGGCCGGTTCGGTTGTCTTTGCCGACAACTGCGCCTCCTGCCACGCAGAGGACGGCACCGGCGACCGTTCGCAGGGCGCTCCCAACCTGGCGGATGCGATCTGGCTCTATGGCGGCGACTACGACACGCTGACCGAGACCGTGAGCAACTCGCGCTACGGCGTGATGCCGGCCTGGAACACCCGCCTGACCGAGGCGCAGATCCGCGCGGTGTCCTCCTACGTCCACCAGCTGGGCGGCGGCGAGTAAGCACCCCGTACTCCTGAAACAGCAAAGGGGCCGCAGACTGCGGCCCCTTTTCTTTTTGCACTGGCCCGGACCCGCGGTTCAGAACCTGAACATGGCCCGGATGTGCAGGGTGCCGAAATCGACATCATTGCCGTCGGTGCCGAAGTCGTCGAATTTGTGGTACTGGTATTCGCCGCCGATCACCCACTGGTCGTTGATCTGGTGGTCGTATCCGAAGCCGATGACATAGCCGGGATCGTCGAAGTCAATGCTGGTCACGCCCGAAAGCCCGTCGAAGTTTGTGTAGGCAAAGCCGAGGGAGCCGTAGAGCAGCGCATTGCCCAGATCGTAGCCGGCGCGGAGTTTCAGCCGTGCGATCCCGTCAAAATCGCCGGTCGCCCCGCCGGAATCAACAGACAGGTCGGAAAAGTCGTATTGCAGTTCCGGGCCGACCGCCCAATCCCCCAGTTCCCACAAGTAGCCGATGGTAAAGCCGCCCACTGCGCCGTCCGTGTCGAGGTCGGTGAGCGTGCCGAGGTCGAAATCCCCGGATCCGTATCCGATCTGGCCGCCGACGTAGCCGCCCTCCCAGTCGCCTGCAAAGGCAGAGGTTGCGGTGGCGGCGGAAAAGAGGAGCAGGGCGGGGAAACATTTGCTTTTCATAACAGACATACCTTCTAACTGATGGAGCCGGGACACCGGCTGCCGCACTTGTGAAACAAGATAACTCAGCTTCCGCAGAGGAAAGGCCTGCGGGAGCCTGGCGCCGCCCATCCGCCCGCGGCAGGCGGTCTTTTGCCATTATACAGCCGTGATGCGCCGGTTTTCGCTTAGCATGCCTGCCGGCGAGCGGGGATGGCAGCGCGGCGGCTTGTCCCTGCATAGCCGAATTTTTCTCTCCTGGCCACTTGAAGCCGCAGGGCCTGCGATCTCATCTTCCTTGCGGACGCGCCAGATGCTGCCCGCGGCGGGTTGCGGCCGGCGGGGCAGAGGGGCGGCGTCTGCTGGCGTTCCGGGCAGGCCGGGCGCCGATTTGAGAAAGGTCTCAGGTGTTTGATATTTGGCTGCCGCTTCTGGGCGGGTTTTTACTGCTGATCCTTGGCGGTGAATTTCTGGTGCGCGGCGCGGTGCGCGTTGCCGAGCAGTTCGGGATCTCGCCGCTGGTGATCGGACTGACCCTGGTGGGGTTCGGTACCTCGGCGCCCGAGCTGGTGACTTCGGTCCGCGCGGCGCTGGCCGGGGCTCCGGGGATTGCCTATGGCAATATCACCGGCTCGAACATCGCCAATATCCTGCTGATCGCCGGCCTTTCGGCGCTGATCGCGCCGATTGCAGTGCAGTCGGCAGCGCTGCGGCGGGACGGCGGCGTCATGCTGGCGGCCACGGCGGTCTTTGCACTGCTGGCGGCAACGGTGCCGGTGACGCGGCTGGCAGGCCTGAGCTTTGTCCTGGCACTGGCGGCCTATGTCTGGCTTGCCATCCGCCAGGAGCGGACAGCGGCGGCAGACCACGGCGCGCTGTACGACAAGGCCGCCGCGCTGAAGGGCGTGGACCCGGGAGTAACGCCTGAAAGCACGGCCAGGCGGCCGCTGTGGCGCCCGCTGGCCACTGCCCTGGGAGGGCTGGTACTGGTGATCGGCGGCGGCGGCCTGCTGGTGGACGGGGCGGTTGAGCTTGCGCGGATGATGCAGGTGTCCGAAACCGTGATCGGCCTCACCATCGTAGCCTTGGGCACCTCGGCGCCGGAGCTTGCGACCTCTGTCGCGGCAGCGCTGCGGCGCCAGGGCGAGATGGCCTTTGGCAATATCATCGGTTCCAACATCTACAACCTCTTGGGCATCGGCGGCGCCACCGCGCTGATCGCCCCGTCAGACGTGCCAGAGCGGATTGCCGGCTTCGACAACCCGGTGATGCTGCTGGTGACGCTGGCTTTCCTGGCGCTGGCCTGGACCGGGCTGAGGGTGTCCCGGCGCGAGGGCGCGGTGCTGCTGGCAGGTTACGGTGCCTATGTCTGGTGGCTGTGGCCGGCCTGACCCCGCGATTCAGCCCATGGACGTCATCGACTTGCGCTTGCCGGCGCGGGCGGCGTCGGTCCTTGCGCTCCACCAGGCGATGCCGCCCCACAGCACCACGTAGAAGGCGCCAGTTGCCAGCACTAGTTCGCCGGGGAAGGGGCCGATGTCGGCCCGGCTCAGAGCCTGCTGCCAGCTGGTTACGCCCGTGGGATGCACGGCCAGCTTGCCCGCATAGGCCATCGACTGGATCAGCAGGATCCAGAAGTAGTTGCGCCGGATCCGCCGCCCGATCGCGGTCATCACGCCGACATGGTATTCGGGGCGCAGATAATCGGCGGCCAGCACGTCCTGCCAGTGCTCCTCCAGATGCAGATCGCCCTCGACCAGCATCGGTGTGTAGAAATGCGTCTCCAGCCAGCGGGCGCGGGCGCGGAACACGTTGAAATAGCGGTAGCGCCGGGCCTCCAGCATCAGGAAGAAGATGATCAGCACGCCGACCAGGATCAGCGGCAGCGGCGAGGCTTCTGGCGAGGAATAGGAGATCGACAGCGCCACCCCCAGCGTCACCACCGACCAGTTGGTGGTGGTGTCGAGCCGGGTGCGCCAGACCGTGCTGCGGTAAATCTCTCCGCGGTACAGATGCGCAAGCGCGCCGACTTCCTCCGCCGACAGCGGCGCACGGGCGCCGCCTGCAGTCTGTTCGCGCTCTAAACTGGTCATGAACTGAGAGTAGTTTTGTGCTGCAACCGGGCAAATTATTTGCACCAGTTTGATCCGCATCAAACTGCGGGCGCCGCAGGCAGGGTAAAACCGCAGGTGAAAGAGTTTGCTGCTTAGCCAATACCCCCTCCTGGGCAGCAAGAAATCCCGCGAGGCCGACGTGCAGGCCAGACGGGCCATGCGCCGGTTTTCCGATCTGTTCGCGCGTTTCCTGGAAAACCGGCGCTTTTTTCCGTCAAATCTTCTGCGGATCGATGCAGCGGACCCGCGGCGGCCGGCCGCGCAGCCAGGCTCTGAGCCGGGCCAGCAGCCCTGGTGCGCGCGATGGCGCCTGATAAGCGCCCGGCAGCGGTTTGGCGGGCCGCAGATCGCGCAGCCGCACACAGTCCTGGCGGGCGGCGGTCATCATCGAACGGGCATAGATGTCAATCAGCATGGCAGGGCCTCCTGTTCTGGCGTCTGATCCCGACTCTTGCCTGAATGCGCGATTCCTGCGAGTTAAGAAGAATGTGATTATGTAAGTCTGGATTACATATGGATTGGCTTCACATGCCGCCGCTTGCGGCGCTCAGGGCTTTTGCCGCCTTCGCGGAGACGGGGAATGTGGTGCAGGCGGGGGTCGCGCTGAATGTCAGCCACGCTGCCATCAGCCAGCAGCTGCGGGCGCTGGAGGCGCATCTGGGAACGGCCCTGCTGGACCGCAGCGGCCGGGCGCTGGAACTGACCGCGGACGGGGCCCATCTGGCGCGGTCGCTGCAACTGGGGTTCGGCGCGATCGAGGCTGCGGTGCAAGAGATTTCCGCTGCAGGTGCGGCCCGGCCGCTGCATGTCACCTGCACGCCGATGTTCGCCGCCCATTGGCTGATGCCACGGCTGGCGGAGTTCCAGGCCAGCCACCCGGAGATCGACCTGGTGCTGGACCCAAGGGGTGAGATTGTGGAACTGAAGCCGGGAGGCATTGATCTTGCCATCCGCTATGGCGACGGGAACTGGGCTGGGATGGACACCCGGATGCTGCTGCCGTCACCCATGGTGGTGATTGCCGCGGACAGTCTGCTGAAGGGCCGTCAGGTGGCGGCGCCGGAGGATCTGCTGGACCTGCCCTGGCTGGAAGAACTGGGCACGACGGAAGCCTCGCGCTGGCTGGAATCGCGGGGCGTCAAGGACAGCCTGCGCGGTTCGCGGACCCGGCTGCCCGGGAACCTGCTGATGCAGGCCGTGCGTGCGGGGCAGGGGGTGGCGGTCAGTGTCCAGGCGTTCGTCGCAGAGGATTTGCAGGCCGGCCGCCTGTGCGCCTTGTTCACCGAGGGTGAAGGCCGGGGCTATCATGTCGTCACCCGCGCTGGCGTGCTTCGCCCGGAAGCCCGGAAGTTCGCAGCCTGGTTGCAGAGACAGTCGGACAACTGACAGCCGCCGTCCGCGCTGCCGCGCTGTCCTGGGCAGGCAGGCGGCCCAGGGGCGCCCGATGGCGCGTCACTTGGCGATCTCATCCATCGCGCGGCCGACGGTGAAGCCGTGCAGCATGGTCGACAGCAGGATGGTCAGCCCAATCAGCGACCACAGTTCCGGCTCGTTCACGAACTCGATATGGGCGCCGGCATAGCACAGGTAGTAGATGGAACCGATGCCGCGCACCCCGAAGACCGAGATTACTAAGCGGTCGCGGCGGCCGATGCGCGCGCCGGCCAGCGACAGCCAGCCTGCTGCCGGGCGGATCACCACGATCAGCAGAACCGCGATCAGCACAAGCGCCAGGGAGAGGTCGCCCAGGATGATGGGCAGCACGTTGCCGAGCGCCACCAGCAGCAGCGCTGTCAGGGCGTGCTCGATGGTTTCGCAAAAGTCGTGCAGGCGGCGGTGGAAGCGGTGCTCATTCTCGATCCGGCGCAGGGTCAGCCCCATTGCCGCCACCGCGATGAAGCCGTAGCCCTCCGCCAGCTCGGTGGAGCCGTAGCAAAGAAGAACCCCCGCCAGCGCCACCACGCCGGAGCCGGTGTTGGCCAGCGCCGCATGGCCGGGGTAGATGAACAGGACCTGCCCCAGCACCCAGCCGCCGCAGATCCCCATCGCGGCGCCGGCGGCAATCCGGTAGACCACGTCGATGGCCGCCCAGTGCAGCAGCCAGTCCGGCGGGTCGAGCCCCTGCAGGGCGACGATCAGGCCCAGGTAGACAAAGGGAAACGCCAGCCCGTCGTTCAGCGCCGCCTCAGTCGTCAGGGTGAAGCGCACCGGGTGCTCGCCGCCCTCCATCGGCGGTCCGACCTGCACGTCCCCTGCCAGCACCGGATCGGTGGGGGCCAGCACGGCGCCCAGCAGGATCGCTCCGGCCGCGGTCATGCCGCCGATGCCCCAGCCCAGCAGCGCAACGGCGGCGATGGTGAGCGGCATCCCGATCAGCAGCAGCCGCAGCGTTGGCCCCCAGCGTTTCCAGGGCCGCAGGCTGTCGAGCCGCAGACCGGCTGCAAACAGCGCCACGATCACCGTCAGTTCGCTGACGACCTCCCAGGGTTCGGGATGCAGGCGCGGGTCCGGCGCCGCCGGGATGTCCGGCACCAGCCAGTAGGCGGACATGCCCAGCAGGATGAGCAGGGGGGCTGCTGCGGGCTCCCGCGAGGAGACCAGCCGCGGCAGCCAGTGGGCCAGTATGATCACAGCGCCCGCCGCGGCGAGCATCACATGGTATGGGGCGAACTCGAAAAACTCGGTGAGGTTCATAATTGGTACTGTACAGGAGAAACGCCTGTGTGCGGTTGCCGAATGCTGCACCCGGCCTGCCAGCTGGGGGCCGGTGGCTCAAGCCAAGCAAGCGTGCGCATCTGAGCGGTCTGTTCCCCGCTCTGCCGTCACTTGCCGCCGCCCGCATAGCCGCTGCTGAGACGCCAGCAGATTTGCTTGGCCTGCTCCGCCAGATCGGCGATTGCCGCCTCGTTTTCCTTGCCGTCCGCCGTCTCGACCTTTGCCGCGTCGTCCGACCAGTTCCCGATTTCCGCGGCCAGCCGGTCCAGATCGCTGGCGGCTGTGTCTTCCCCGGAGGGCGCTGTGCGGGCCAGTTCATCCTGGCGCTCGGCCAGAAGCCCGCACATTTCAGAGTGTATTTCTTCCAGTTGAGCAACTTTCAGTGCCATTTCGTTCTCGCTTTCTGTGATGAAAGAAACACCGGGTCCCCGCCCGGCGGCTGCTGATTACCGAAAGCAAGCCCGCGCGGGTGTCCCCGGGCCGCCTCCACAGCTGGGCGGCGGTGTCCGCGTCGCTGTCAGGTCTGCGGGCCAAATCAAATCTTGTCGAGAATGCGGTCAACAGCCTGGCGGACCTCGTCCTTGGTCTTGCCCAGGCGCTGCTGCAGCAGCCCTTCGAGCTGCTCGCGCTCACCCCGGGTCTGCTCCAGCTCGTCGTCGGTCAGCTCGCCGTAGGCTTCGCGCAGGCGGCCTTTGAGTTCGGTCCATTTGCCGGTGATGCGGTCGTCGTCCATGTCGTGTCCTCCGTGGTGTTTAAATTTTGCGCCGCGCTGCAGGGGCATAGGAAGAACGCCGCAGCGGATGCAGAGTTCCCTGATTGCGCGGCGCGGATTTCGGCGCGCCGGCACCGCAGCAGGGCATTGCCGAAGCCCGCAGGCTCAGCCGCGCCGGGCTCTCAGTTCTGCGTCGGCGGCAGCGCCCAGCAGCACGGAATAGGCGGACAGCCACAGCCACGTGAGCAGAATAATGACACCGCCCAGGGCACCGAATACCTGGTTGTAGGAGCCGAAGGAGCCCGCATAGACGGTGAAGCCCGCGCTGGCGGCGAACCACAAGAGGCAAGCGGCGGCCGCGCCTTTGGTGATCCACGGGCGGTGGCCGGCGGGGCGGTCCGGGCCGTAGCGGTAGAGCATGCTGACACCGAAGGCGCCCGTCAGCAGCAGCACCGGCCAGCGGGCCACAAGCATGATCTGCTCCAGCAGGCTGCTGCCGGTCCAATGCGCAAGCGCGGGCAGCACGCCGGATACGGCGATGGCGGCAAGCAGCAGCAGGATGGCGAACAGCGTAAGCCCCAGTTTCAGGGCGGTAAGCACAAGGAAGCTACGGTTTTCCTCAAGATCCAGCACCGCGTTCAGCCCGGTCATTGCCTGGCCGGTCGCCTTGGAGGCGGAGTAGAGAGACAGGCCGAGGGTGGCGACGGCGGCGATGCCGAGCGTGGTGCTGTCCGCCGCCAGCACGCCGCGCAGCTCAGCCAGGATGATGCCGCCGGCCTCTTCCGGCAGGATACGGGCCAGCGCCTCGGAGTTTTCTGTGACAAGGCGGGGCGGCAGCGCGGCCCCTGCCAGCGCCGCCCCGGCGGTGATTGCAGGAAACAGCGAGAGCAGCCCGTAAAAGGCTATGCCCGCAGCCAGAAGGCCTGCATTGGCACGGGACTGCCGCGCCCAGATCCCGCGGGCCAGGCCGAGGAGGCCGGCCTCCGGTACCGGTCGCTTCTGTTCGAGGGCGTCTTGCGTGGTCATGGCGGTCTCCCGGGTACGTGCCTTGAAGGCCTAACGCAGGGCGGGGTGCAGGAGTTCCGGATAGGGCAGAACATACCTGCCTGCGGACCCGGCGGTTTCGGCGAAGGCTGAATGGGCTGCCGCAGGGAGGGGCTGGGGGAGGTGGCTGGTGCGGCCGATCAGGCGTCCGCTCCCCTTTGGGGCGCTCATGCTGGCCGCGGTACGGTGTGCCTTCAGGCAGGCAGCGCGGGCCATCACGGCTTTCTCTTCTCCGTGTTCAGCGGCCGGACCAGCCATGATCCGGGCAAAGACACCTATGCCACTCCAGCGCTTCCAATGGTTGTGCAGGATTTTGTGCGGCCCGTGCTCAGAGAGCGCATCCCGCCATCGCAAGGCGTTGCGGATGATGAAGGTAATCCCGCTCGGAACACGGCGGTCATCAACACACGGGGTGCTGTGGGCTTAGGGAAGAAGCCTCCAGACGGGTCATCAGCACGCGGGCCAGCCAGAGGAGACCGCTCGATTTCTCGACCGGAGACTCGCGCAGCGTTTATGAAATCAATGGGTCGTGCCCTTAGACCGGTTCACTGGATTGTTTCGCAAAAATACCCTATAGTGGTGCGGCTTACCAATAATTCTGCTTGCCGGACGTCCTGGATGTTCTGCGGGGCAGGGAAAGGGGGCGAGATGCTAATCGTGGTCGCACTCGTCTTGATCGTACTAGGGTCCATTGCGTTCCATCTATTAAGTCCATGGTGGTGGACTCCGATCGCGTCGAACTGGGACTATATCGACAACACGCTGGTCATCACCTTCTGGATCACCGGCGCGGTGTTTGCTGCCGTTATTCTGTTCATGGCCTATTGCGTGCTGAAGTTCCGGCACCGGCCGGGGCATAAGGCGGAGTTCGACCCGGAGAACAAACGCCTGGAGTGGTGGCTGACCGGGGTGACCGCCGCCGGGGTTGCGGCCATGCTGGTGCCCGGGCTGTTCGTGTGGAAGCAGTTCGTCACCGTGCCGGAGGAGGCAACCGAGCTCGAGGTCTTTGGCCAGCAATGGAGCTGGGCCTACCGGCTGCCCGGCGCCGACGGGGTGCTGGGCACCGCGGATGCCGAATGGGTGAGCGGCGAAAACCCCCTGGGCGTCAACCCGCATGACAGGTTCGGCAAGGATGACCTGATCGTCGAGGGCGGCGAGGTCTACCTGCCGGTGGACCAGCCGGTGAAGCTGCTGCTGCGCTCGATCGACGTGCTGCACAATTTCTACGTGCCCGAATTCCGCGCCAAGATGGACATGGTGCCGGGCATGGTCACCTACATCTGGTTCACCCCGACCCGCACCGGCGACTTCGAGGTGCTGTGCGCCGAATACTGCGGCACCGCGCACCCCTTCATGCGCGGCTATGTGACTGTTGTGGAGGTAGAGGAATACCAGGAGTGGCTGCAGGAGCAGCTGACTTTTGAAGAATACGCCAGCAATGCCCGCACTGCCCAGCCGGTGCGGCTGGCGGAAAACTGACCGGCGCACAGCCGGAAGCAAGGCCTGACCGGGCCGCCCCCCTTCTGCGGCCCTGATGGTCCGGCGCGCTGAATGCCGCCGGGGATGGAGAAAGCATGCAGGGAGGAAGGCATGGTAGACCGCGGTTCTGACGAACGGATGCAACTGCCGCCGCGCGAAGTTGCAGATGTGATGCCGCCGCATGCGCACAGCTGGATCGGCAAATACGTTTTCTCGCAGGATGCCAAATACATCGCCATCCAGTATTCCGGCACCGCCGTGGCTATCGGCCTGGTGGCGCTGGTGTTGTCCTGGCTGATGCGGCTGCAGCTGGGCTTTCCCGGCACCTTCGACTTCATCACGCCCGAGGCCTATTACCAGTTTGTCACCATGCACGGGATGATCATGGTGATCTATCTGCTGACCGCGATCTTCCTCGGCGGGTTCGGCAATTACCTGATCCCGCTGATGGTCGGCGCGCGGGACATGGTGTTCCCCTTCGTCAACATGCTCAGCTACTGGGTCTACTTGCTGGCGGTTCTGGTGCTGGTCGCCAGCTTCTTCGTTCCCGGCGGGCCGACCGGCGCGGGCTGGACGCTGTACCCGCCGCAAGCGGTGCTGTCGGGCACGCCGGGCGGCGCGCAGAGCGGCATCATTTTGATGCTGGTCTCGCTGATCCTGTTCATCATCGGCTTCACCATGGGTGGGCTGAATTATGCGGTGACCGTGCTGCAGGCCCGCACCCGCGGCATGACGATGATGCGGCTGCCGCTGACGGTCTGGGGCATCTTCACCGCCACGGTGATGGCGCTGCTGGCCTTCCCCGCCTTGTTCGTCGCCTGCGTGATGATGCTGTTCGACCGGCTGCTGGGCACCTCCTTCTTCATGCCGACACTGGTGGAGCTGGGGGAGAAGCTCAGCTACGGCGGCGGCAGCCCGATTGCCTTCCAGCACCTGTTCTGGTTCTTCGGCCACCCCGAGGTCTATATCGTGGCGCTGCCCGCCTTCGGCATCGTTTCCGACCTGATCGCGGTGCATGCGCGCAAGAACATCTTCGGCTACCGGATGATGGTTTGGGCCATCGTCATCATCGGTGCGCTCAGCTTCATCGTCTGGGCGCACCACATGTATGTCTCCGGCATGCACCCGTGGTTCGGCTTCTTCTTTGCCACCACCACGCTGATCATCGCCATCCCGACCGCGATCAAGGTCTATAACTGGGTTCTGACCCTGTGGAAGGGTGACATCCATCTGACCATACCGATGCTGTTTGCGCTGGGGTTCATCGTGACCTTTGTGAACGGCGGGCTGACCGGGCTGTTCCTGGGCAATGTGGTGGTTGATGTGCCGCTGTCCGACACCATGTTCGTCGTGGCCCATTTCCACATGGTGATGGGGGTGGCGCCGATCATGGTGATCTTCGGCGCGATCTACCACTGGTACCCCAAGATGACCGGCCGGATGCTGAACGAGGCGATGGGGCAGATCCATTTCTGGGTCACTTTCATCGGCGCCTATGCGGTGTTCTTCCCGATGCATTATGTCGGCCTGGTCGGTGTGCCGCGCCGGTATTTCGAGATCGGCGAGCCTGAATTCCTCACCGCCCCGGTGGACGGGCTGAATGCCTTCATTTCCTCTGCCGCGCTGCTCGTGGGGGCGGTGCAGGTGCTATTCCTGTTCAACATCTTCTGGAGCCTGCGCCGCGGCCGCGAAGCGGGCGGCAACCCATGGCGGGCGGCCTCATTGGAATGGCAGACACCCGAGACCCCGCCCAGGCACGGCAATTGGGACGAGCTTCCCGATGTCTACCGCTGGGCATACGACTACAGCGTGCCCGGGGCGCCTGAGGATTACCTCGCCCAGAACGACCCCTGGGTCTCAGACGGGGAGGACAGGCGGCTGTGACGGTCATTCTTGCCTTTCTGGCGCTGGTCGCCCTGGTTGCGGGCCTGTGGCTGTCGCAGCAGCGTCTGGCCTCCAAGCCCTGGCTGGAGACCGGGATCGCGCCCCTGGCAGGCCATGGCCCGGGCCGGGCGCCGGGGTTCATTTTCATCGCCGTTTTTCTGGCCGTGGTGGGCGGGCTGTTTGCCATGCTGGGCAGCGCCTTCGTCATGCAGATCGAGGAGACCCCTTGGGAGCTGGTGCCGCTGCCCGGACGGGTCTGGCTCAACACCGCGCTTCTGCTGCTGGCCAGCGTTTTCCTGCAGTTCGTGGTGATCTCGGCACGGGCCGGAACCACGCGCTGGCTGCGCGCCAGCCTGATCGCCGCCAGCATTGCCACGCTCGCATTCCTGGCCGGCCAGGTGCAGGTGTGGATCGCGCTGACCGCGGGCGGCTACCGGCTGGAAGGGGCCCCGGCGGCGAGCTTCTTCTATCTGATCACCGGGCTGCACGGGCTGCATGTGCTGGGCGGTATCATTGCGCTGGCGGCGGTCTGCCTGCGCCACACCGGCGCCGGGGACGTCAAGGCGCTGCTGCCGGGTGTCCGGCTTTGCGCGCTGTACTGGCACGCGCTGCTGGCGTTCTGGCTGATGCTGTTTGCGCTGCTGCAGGGCTGGGGCAACGCGTTTCTGGCGCTCTGCCGCGCGGCCGTGAGTTAAGGGGGAGGAGACATGGAGAGAAAATTCCAAGGCCAGGACCAGACCCTGCTGCAGCGGGGCCACAGCGGCTTTGCCGCCGACTGGAGTTCGGACCAGCGGGTGTTCAAGCGGGTTTCCTGGGGCAAGGCGATGATGTGGATCCTGCTGCTCAGCGATACCTTTGTCTTTGCCTGTTTCCTGGCCGCCTATATGACCGCGCGCAGTTCAACCACGGTGGACTGGCCGAACGCCAGCGAGGTGTTTGCCCTGCACATCGGCGGCCAGAACTTTCCGCTGCTGCTGATCGCCATCATGACCTTTGTGCTGATCTCCTCCTCCGGGACAATGGCAATGGCGGTCAACAGCGCCTACCGCAAGGCCCGCGTTCCCACGGCCCTGCTGATGCTGGCGACTGCGGCGCTCGGGGCCGCCTTTGTGGGCATGCAGGCCTTTGAATGGACCAAGCTGATTTCCGAAGGCGTCCGGCCCTGGGAAAACCCCTGGGGCGCCGAGCAGTTCGGAGCCAGCTTCTTTATGATCACCGGGTTTCACGGCACCCATGTCACGATCGGGGTCATCTTCCTGGTGATAATCGCCCGAAAGGTCTGGCGCGGCGACTTTGACCGCGACGAGCCCAGCTGGCTGTCGCGCGGCAACGGCGACTACGAAGGCGTCGAGATAATGGGGCTGTACTGGCACTTCGTTGATCTGGTCTGGGTCTTCATCTTTGCATTCTTCTATTTGTGGTAGGGGGACGGAATGGCACACTCATCGCAAACCGCCGGGACGCACGCCGAGGCTGCGGTTGAGGAGCACGGCGGGCAGCAGCATCCGATCAAGCTCTATCTGCTGGTCTGGGGGCTTCTGTTCGTGCTGAGCGCGGCGTCCTACTATGTCGACTATGCCGGGCTTCAGGGGCTTTTGCGCTGGACCCTGATCCTGATCTTCATGGTGCTCAAGGCGGGCCTGATCGTGGCCGTATTCATGCATATTGCCTGGGAGCGCCTCGCCTTGAGCTATGCGATCCTGCTGCCGCCGCTGGCACTAATCGGCCTGCTTGTGATCCTGCTGGTGGAATCCGATTACACCGTGGCTACACGGTTGATGGAATTCGGATCCCGTTAGCATCAGGCTTCATTGATTTCCGGAGCGCTGCGTGAGTCACCGTTCGAAAAATCCAAGCGGTGATATGAGCGGACTCTTTTGGCTGACCAGCGTGCAGATGGCCCGTCTGGAGCCCTGTTTCCCGAAACCCTACGGCAAACCCCGCCGCCGGTCTTGACGCATCTTTCGCCAAGGTGACCCGCTATCAAACCTGGCGCAGTTGCTGGGGTCTTGCCGGTATCTAACGCGATACGCCAACTTACCCGCAAACCAACGGGGCCGAAAACGGGGCCAGTTCGGCTTTTTCGAGCTCGTCAGCGTTTTATTCTGTTTGGAGAAGGGCCGATGGCTGGGGTGGTAGGATTCGAACCTACGGTACACGGTACCAAAAACCGCTGCCTTACCACTTGGCTACACCCCATCGGTGAGGCGCTGTCTAAAGTTTGTTTCGGGGGGGTGCAAGAGGGTTTTTGAAAAAAAGTGCAGTTCTTTTTCCGGCCTTCGGGGAAAAGCCTGGATTGGCGTGCAAGCCGGTTTTCACCGGGGCGAATTGTTTGAGGGGGAAAGTTTTGTTTTCAGTATGTTAGGTTGGCTTTTTGTGCCCGGCAGCGCAGGGCCGCACCGGCAAGGGCGGCCCTGAAATGCAGGTCTTCCGGAGCCATGGCTGGCTGGCGCGAAGACCGGGCCGTGGCCGGGGCGGGCCCGGCTGGGGCTGAGCAGGAAACCCCGGTCAGGAGCCCCAGATGGCCTGCTGGTGCGCCTCCTCGCCGCTCTCGAAGATATGCGGCTGCACGCCGCGGCTGGCAAGCTCGCCCTGCATCTTCAGGCGCATGAAGGCGCTGGTGGTGTAATTGGCGATCGAGGCGGAGTGTTTCTCCAGCGTCTGGCCGACCGAGGCGGCGTAATCGTCCTGCAGGTCCTCGGCGATGCGGAAGCCGTTCTGGTTCATCACCATGTTCACATCGCGGCCGCTTCTGGCGAAGGCGTCCTGCAGCACCCGGTCCAGATCCTCGAGGTCCTGCTTCTTGCGGACGCTCCAGCCTTCGAGGTTGAGGAACATGGTGTGGCGGGCGGCGTCATAGGTCACGCGTTCGGAGAGGTTGAGGTTCAACAGGTCGTTCATCAGCCCCATCGGCTCATCCCGGAAGATGCGGGCATCCATCAGGGCGACATTTTCGATGATCGGCTTGAACTCCATCTGGTCGAGGATGTCGCGCTGCAGGTCGATGCCGGGGGCGATCTCGATCAGTTCCAGCCCCTTGGGGGTCAGCTGCAGCACGCAGCGTTCTGTCACATACAGCACCGGCTGCGAGCGTTTGGAGGCGTAGGGCCCGGAGAAGGTGATCTGTTCGATCAGGCGGACGAACTTCTTGTTGCGGCCCTCCTGGATGATGCGCAGTTCGCCGTTTTCCACCGCAACCTTCAGCCCGCCGGCGGTGAAAGTGCCGGCAAAGACCACGGCGCGGGAGTTCTGGGAGATGTTGATGAAGCCGCCGCAGCCATTGAGGCGGCCGCCGAAGCGGGAGGCGTTGACGCTGCCCTCGGCGTCGCATTCGGCCATGCCGAGACAGGTGAGGTCGAGACCGCCGCCGTCGTAGAAATCGAACATCTGGTTCTGGTCGATGATGGCATCGGCGTTGGCGGAGGAGCCGAAGCTTGAGCCGCCCGCCAGCACCCCGCCGACGGCGCCGGCCTCGGTGGTGAGGGTGATATAGGGGGTGGCCTTTTCCTCGTTGGCCACCGCCGCGACACCGTCGGGCGCGCCGACGCCCAGGTTCACGGCACCGTTGGGCGGCAGCTCAAACGCGGCGCGGCGGGCGATGATCTTGCGCTGGTCCAGCGGCATCTTGGCGATGCCCTCGACCGGCACCCGGATCTCGCCGGACAGCGCCGGATTGTGCTGCACGCCGTAATTCATCCGGTGCATCTCCGGGTCGTCGGCAACGCAGACACAGTCCACCAGCAGGCCGGGGATTTTCACGTCCTTGGGCTTGATCGAGCCGTCCTCGACGATGCGCTCCACCTGGGCGATGACGATACCGCCGTTGTTGTGGGCCGCCATCGCCTGGGCCAGGCAGTCCAGCGTCAGAGCCTCGCGTTCCATGCTGATGTTGCCGGAGCGGTCGGCGCTGGTGCCGCGGATGAAAGCGACGTCAATCTTGGTGGCCTTGTAGAACAGCCACTCCTCGCCATCGACTTCGTGATAGCGGACGATGTCCTCCTCGGTCACCTTGTTGACCTTGCCGCCGCCGTGGCGCGGATCGACATAGGTGTGCAGGCCGACTTTGGAGAACAGGCCCGGCTGGCCGGCAGCGCAGGCGCGGTAGAGCTGGGAGATCACCCCCTGGGGCAGGTTGTAGCCGCAGATCTTGTTCTCCTGCGCGGCCTGGGCGACCTTGGGCATGCGGCCGAAATTGCCGGCAATCACCCGGCGCAGGAGGCCGTCGTGATGCAGCCGCCCGGTGCCCAGGCCTTTGCTGTCGCCGGCGCCTGCGCACATGATCAGGGTGAGATCGCGGGGGGCGCCTTCGGCCAGGAAGCGCTTTTCCAGCGCAGCGTGCAGCATTTCCGGGATGCAGCTTTGCACGAAGCCGGTGGTGGTCACCACGTCGCCGTCGCGGATCAGAGCCATCGCCTGTTCGGTCGTGGTCGTCTTGTCTTTCATGGCAGCGCCTCCTCCCCGATGCCGGTTGCCGCCGGATAGGGATCAGCGTCCTCACGGCAGTATGGTCGGGAATGTTAGGCGCAGGGAGGCCTGGGGCTGTCTTTCGATTGCGTCAGCGTTTTGGGGAGTTACGACATCCGCCGACTGCGCCGGCCGGGAAGTTTCCGATCGGCGTCATCTTGGGGCTGATAGGGCGAGCAGCCGAAAACTTGCTACTCGCCCCTGGCGAGCCGGTTCCCATGCGGGCTCAGAACAGGTTGAAGCCGGAGTCCTGCCAGTCTTTAAGGGTGATCCCGTCAAGGGCCACAGACCAATTGCCGCCGTCGGAGACCTCGATATGATCTACGTAGTCGGTGATCTGCAGTGAATGGCGGGTCGGGCCGACGGCCTTGATGAGGTCCACGCCAAGCTCGAAATCCGTGATGGTGTCTGCGCCGGTATCTGTTGACATGAACACGAAGCAGTCGGCTCCGGCGCCGCCGGTCAGCAGATCGTCACCTTTGCCTCCGATCAGCTTGTCGTCGTGGAGGCCGCCGTCCAGCGTGTCATTGCCGTTGCCGCCGCGCATCACGTCGTCGCCGTTGCCGCCTTGCAGCTCATCATGGCCGGTGCCACCTTTGAGGTAGTCGTTTTGAACGCCGCCAAAGATGAAGTCGTCACCAGTACCGCCGATCAACAGGTCCTTGCCGCTGCCGCCTGCGAGCCAGTCATCACCGCTGTTGCCTATCAATGTGTCGCGGCTCTTTCCGCCCAGCAGTTCATCATTTCCGGCCCCGCCGATCAGCAGATCCCTGCCGCTGCCGCCGGACAAGCAGTCGTTGCCGCTGTTGCCAATTAGAGTGTCCCAGCCACCGCCGCCTCGCAGGTCATCATTGCCGCCGCCTCCGGTCACGCTGTCCGCTCCATTGCGCCCGTGCATGAAGTCATGGGCGCTGGTGCCTGCCAGGTCGTCCTTACCATTGGTGCCGATGGTGCGGTCCATGGCGGCAAAGACGTCTTTCTGCAACAGGTTGATATCGGTGTTGCGCACGATGATGTCAGAGAGGCTGGTGTCCCACAGCTCTGCCAGTTCATCCTCTGGGATGCCTTTGCGCCCCTGGCTCCAGTACGGGTCGCCGTCACGCAGCCGGGTGAACTGATCGATCATAACAATCGTGAAGGTTTCGCCCAGCAAGCCCTTGCCATAGGGGTTTTCGGCCAGGCCGCCAATCCAGGCGTCCACCAGGTCGGTATCGCCATAAGCCTCCTTCAGCTTGGCGGCCAGCGCAGTGTCGGACGTGATGTCAGAGAATTTTTCGGCCCGTGACAGGCCAAGCGCCTCGCGCAGGTCATTGTAGCTGGCGACGCCCATATCCCTGCCGCGCTGGATGTTCAGAGCTGCCAGGTCAAGCCCGCCGGCGCCCGGCGGCCCGAACAGGAAGGAGCGCACGTCCTCAACCACCTTGGTGTCAATGGCTTCCGAGGTCTGGGTGGCCGCGCCGCGCAGCACGTTTTCGATCATGTTTTTCTGGCTGACCAGATGCGGCTGGAAAAACGCATCGCGCAGGGCCAGGGGGGGCAGCTGCTGGCCGCTTTCGGTGACGCGCTGCAGGTTGGCGGACAGCAGTGTGTGCCCCAGCCGGTAAACCGCGGTGGAAAACTCGATAGCGATCCCGGGATTCACCCCCTTGTCATAGCCCTGGTAGGCGTCGAAGGCATCTTCGCCGATCAGGATCGGCAGGAACTCCTTGAAGGTGATGGCTTGCACCAGAGCCTCGACCCGGCCGCGGGCGGCTTCGAAAAGCTCATCATCCGTGAGCATCGGGTCTTTTGCCGCCAACTCTTCGACCAGGCGGTTGTGCTCGCGAGTGAACAGGGTATGCATTGAAGTCAAAGCGACGTTTTCGGCGGCACGGACATCGCCGGTCAGGAAGCCGTCGCCGTCTCGATGCAGAAAATCATCCTCTGTCATTTTAAGCTTGCCGCCGGCATCGCGCATTGCGCTGACCATTTCTTCGGTCGAGCCATAGACCATCGAGGCGTCGATATAGGCCGTGATCTCGTTGTGGTACCCGTCGTGGTGGTGCTCGATCCGGGTGAAGGGAATGATTGCTTCGCCGGTGCCGAAGGGATCGAAGAACGGGTCCCCTGCCGGCACTTCAATGTGCGCGGTTATTTCGCTTTCCGCACCGGAGAGCGACAGATCGTGGTCCAGGAACTGGCCCCAGATCCACAGGAAGTCAGAGACGCCGCCGGTGGTCTGCGTGCTGCCGTGCTGCTGCGACAGGATGTTCGAAATCTCGCGCGGGTTGGGCCGGTCATCGCCAGCCATCTCACCATTCGGGCCCAGGCCGCTGGGCGCCATATGTATCAGCGCTGTGTTTGTCGCGCCCCAGTCTGGATGGTCAGGATTTGCGGAAGTGCCATCGGTGGGGCGCGCGGCCCCAATCGCTAAATTGGACATGTGATCCCCCAATCACTCGTTACTTTCACTAAAAACGCCGCCGCGCCATGCACACTCCCCAGCGCGCAGCAGCGGCCAATCACCTGCCGGCTCCTCGCGAACAAAAACTGCTGGAGCACAGGATCACTTTTCAGTTTATCATATTTTTGTGACTGATTGTGAGTTTTCGTGAAGTGATTTTTTAATGAGAAATTGCAGGTGGTTATAAGGTGGCGCGGCGCGGTTCAGGCCTGTTTCAGGCCTGTTTGATCTGTGATCCGGCGTCTTCTGACACCGGTCTTTGCGTCCATTCGGCGATCCGGTCCAGCAGTTCTTTCTTGCGTACCGGTTTGGACAGGAAACCAACCATTCCGGCCCTGCGGCAGGCGGCTTCATCGGCGCTCAGGACATTGGCAGTGAGCGCCAGAATCGGGCAGGGGCTGCAGCCATTTTTCCGCTCCCAGTCCCGCAGGCGCCGGGTTGCCTCCAGCCCGTCCATGATGGGCATCGACATGTCCATCAGCACCAAGTCGAAGTCCTGAGCAGCAAAGGTGTCAACGGCCTCCTGGCCGTTACTGCAAATGGTAAGCTGAATACCGGTCGGGGCAAGCATCTTCTTCAGAACCAGCTGGTTGGTGCGGTTGTCCTCGGCCGCCAGAACACGCAGGTCGCTGAACCGGTCCGCCGTTTTGCCGGGCTCAGGCGAACGGGCGGCGGCGGCGGTAACCGGTCCGGTGTTGAGCGCCTTCTGCAGCGTTTGGAGGAGCAGCCTGCCGCGGGCCGGCTTCATCAGAACATGCACAGTCTTGCAACTTCTGAGTGCCTGGTAGTCGGCGAGCAGCTGGCCGCCGGTGCAGTAGACAATGGGCAGTTCCCGGCAGCCCGGCAGCGCATGCAGGTCCTGGCACAGGGATCTGGCCTGCTCCAGCGGCAGGCTGGTTTCCACCAGCACAAGGTCGGGGCGGCGGTCTTGGGCGGCCGTGGCTTCCAGCCGGGCCACCAGTTCTGGCAGCCCGGCCGGAGCGAATGTGGCGGCTCCCCAGTACTCCAGTTGGCGCAGCCGCACTTCACGGGAGAATGGCAGATCGGCAATGACCGCCACTTGCGTGCCGGCTAGCGGCCGCGAAGGGAGCGGGACCGGGGACGCCACCGGCAGTGTCAGGCAGACTGTGAAGCAGGACCCCTTGCCCGGCTCGGAGACCACATCGATCCGCCCGCCCATGGCCTGGGCCAGCCGGGAGGAGATCGCCAGCCCCAAACCAGTGCCTTCGAAGCGGCGGGCTGTTGTGCTCTCGACCTGCTCGAAGGCGTGGAATATCTGGCCGATGCTGTCTTCGGGGATGCCGACGCCGGTGTCCCGCACAGCAATGCAGAGCGGAATTTTGTGGCTGGCGTCGTAGTTCAGGGTAAGGCTGATGTGGCCCTGAAGCGTGAACTTGACAGCGTTGCCGACGAGGTTCATCAGGATCTGCCGCACGCGGCCGCTGTCGCCGGTGAAAATAGCCGGAGTGCCTTCGGGAATGTCGATGCAGATCTCCACGCCTTTGGCGGTGGCGCTGGGTGACATCAGGGCCGCAACATCATAGATCACGTCGCGCAGGTTGAAGGGCTGCTCCAGCATCAGCGCCTTGCCGGCTTCCAGTTTCGAAAAGTCGAGGATGTCGTTGACGATGCGCAGCAAGGCCTCGGAGGAGGCCAGTATGGTGCTGGTGCAGGACTGCTGTTCTGGCGTCAGGCTCGTTTCGCTGAGCACCTCCGCCATCCCGAGCACCCCGTTGATGGGGGTGCGGATTTCATGGCTCATGGTGGCCAGAAACCGCGACTTGGTCTCAGTGGCGGCCTCTGCCCGGGCCTTTTCCTGTAACAGTCTGTCGGCGATCCGCTTCTTTTCTTCCAGGCTGGTTTCCAATGTGTCGAGCGCGCTGAACACTGCCGCAATCTCGTCGTCGCCTTCCGGCGCTGCAGGCTGTTCCCGGGTGGCGAGCCGCCGCAGTTTCCGGGCGGCCAGCTGCATTGAGGAGGAAAAACCGCGCGCCTTGCGCATGGCGAACATCAGCGCCGCGGCCATCAAGAGGGTGGTTCCGGTCAGGCCCAGTACCAGAATGCGGGTGAGAGCCCCGTTTGCCGCCGCCATGGCCCGTTCCGCGTGCTCTGCGGCCATCGCGCTCACTGTTTCTGCCTGCAGGGTAACGGCCTCGCTGCTCATGGTCAGCGCGCTGAGCGTGGGAATCTCCTGTTCCTGTTTGATGCCCAGAAGCACAACTGCCTTGACGCACCATTCGGCCAGTGCCCCGTCCAGCGCCCGAACTTCGGCCCGCAGAGGAGCGGACAGCGGCAGGTCCATCAGCGCAGCAAGCTCCCTGTTGATGGTGTTCAAATAGGCTTGGAACTGACGGGCCACTTCCTCCTGCGGGATCAGCCGCGTCATTGCCAGCACGTCCTGAGCGTAAACCTCCGCGGCGGTGATTCCGGCGGTAACGTTGCTGGTGCGCCGGGTGACTTCCAGCGAAGCCTCCAGCACTGCGTCCTTGCGGGCGGAAGCATAAATTGCCATGCCGCCAACCAGCAAAGCTGCGCATGTCGCCGCCATTGCAATCAGCAGAACCGGCAGAACAATGGACCGTTTGATGTTCATGCGTGGTTCCCCTCAGCCCGTCGCATCAGTTGGCCGGCAGGATTGGGGTCTGAACATTGGTCTCTGTGTCCGTCAGCGTTTCCAGGAAGGCGATGAGGTCAGCGGTTTCATCGCTGGTGAGGGCAAAGCCATCGATATCCGTGGAACGGTCCGCTGCAGCGGCGGCGCCGGCGGCATAGTGGCGGATTACCTCCTCCAGAGAGCTGAGCGAGCCATCGTGCATGTAGGGCGCCCGCAGCGCGATATTACGCAGGCCCGGGGTTTTGAAGCGGACGTTCTGATCTGCTTCACGCGGCACCAGGCCGCTGCCGCCCGGGTCGCTGGACTGCAGCCCGATGTCATGCATCTTGTTGTCGGTGAACATCCAGCCGGTGTGGCAGGACACGCAGTTTGCCCGTCCGGTGAACAGTGCAAAACCGCGTTTGGCGGCATCGGAAACGGCGGTCTCATCGCCGTCCACCCAGCGGTCAAAGCCGGCAACACCGCTGACGATGGTCCGCTGGTAAGTGGCCAGCGCTGTCAGCACGGTCTCCTTGCGGATGCCGCGCTCGGGGAACAGGCGGTCGAACCAGATCCTGTAATCATGCACCGCGGACAGCCGCTCGGTGATGCCGTCGAAAGTGGCATTCATTTCCTCCGGTGCCGTGATCGGGCCAATCGCCTGTTCCTCAAGGCTGCCGGCACGGCCATCCCAGAACAGCGGGGTGACCCAAGCGGCATTCAGGATTGTCGGCGCGTGACGTTGGATCGGCGTGCCGGCGGCGCCTATGGCCTTGGGCACCGGGACTTCCCAGCCGAAGGAGGGATTGTGGCAGCTGGAGCAGCTGATGTTCTGGCCGCCAGAGAGGCGGGGATCGAAGAACAGCATCTTGCCGAGCGTGGCGATCTCGCGGTTGTAGGGGGCTTCGGCGGGAAACGGCACCGTTTCAGGCCGCTGGAACGCGTCGAGCCCGGCCGTCTGGGCCAGGCTCTGGACAGTCCACAACAGCAGCGGCACTACGGCAGCGGCAGCAGCTTTCCACCGCATTCAGGACCTCCTCTTCCGTTCCCGACCTTTGTTAACCGGAATGGCAGCATCTGAGAAGGCCGTTAAAATAACGTGAGCTATGCCCGTCCTGCTGCCGTCGGCTGTGCCGGTGCCTGGGCCGGTTTCCCGGAGACCTTCTTGGGGCCGATCCGCCGGGTGACCAGCCAGGGGCCGGCCTTCAACACCATTAGCGCGAATCCTGCGGTCCACAGGCCAGCCGAGACGGTGATACCATCCAAGCCCGCAGCCAATTCCGTGCTGCCTGCGACGCGCGCCGCGGCAGCGCCGAGCAGCAGCATGAAGGCAATTGTCAGGACGGGGCCGGCAGTCAGCGGCCGTCCGCTGTGGCCCATGGTGGCGCGCATCATCACCGCAAGCGTCATGCCGCCAATGGCGCCGATGCCCAGGATATGCGCCGCAACAGCCGGCTCCAGGAGGCCGAAGGGCACGCCGCCTGCCGCGATCAGCCCGGCGGGCACCAGCGCATAGGCCAGGTGCAGCATCAGCAGAAGCGGATCCGGAAGGGCGGCGTGGCTGCGCCAGCGTGCCAGCCGCACTGCATGCAGCAGGCCTGCGGCCAGCAGCAGCGCGCCGCTGGCAGAGGCCCAGGGCGCGGCGGTCCAGGCCACCAGCGCAACCGCGCCGAAGACCAGCGTCACCGCATCGAATTTTCCGAACGTTACCGGCATTTTCGAGGCCCCGTGCTTGGCCAGCCAGTTGCGGGTGAAGCTAGGGATGATCCGGCCCCCGATCAGCATGATCAGGAAGATCAGCACCGCAATGCCCAGACGGCGGGAAAGGTCCGCTGCGCCTTCAGTTATCGCTTCGATGTGGAAGCAGGCATTGGCCATGCCCAGCAGAGTGACGGGCACCAGGACCTTGAGGTTGCGCCAGTTTTCACCGGCGATGATCTCGCGTGCGATCATGGCAATGACGGCGGCCAGAAAGGCGCAGTCGACAACCATCACTCCCAGCACTGGCAGCCCCAGCCAGCCCGCCGCTGCCAGACGCCCCAGGAGCCACAGGCCCGAAAGCACTGCCAGCGGCCAGCCGCGCGCAGGCATCCGCCCGGTCCAGTTCGGCACCGCGGTGAACAGGAAGCCTGCCACCACCGCGGCGCCATAGCCGAAGATCATCTCATGAATGTGCCAGTCCGTTGCCAGGAACGGCCCGCTGTACTCCAGATCGCCGTGCCAGATCAGCAGCCAGGTGGGGATGGCCAGCAAGGCAAACAGGCAGGCGCCCAGAAAGAACGGCCTGAAGCCGAAGGAAAACAAGACAGGTCCAGTGTATTCAGTTCGCGCAGCCATGACGGCCTCCTTGCGCCCGGTCAAAGAAAGACGGGCGGCACTGGTCAGGTGCCGCCCGCCGGTCCGGCGCAAGGGACGCAATCTTTTGCCGGACCCCGTGGATCAGCGCCGGCGGGCAGGGAGGAGGGAGGCTCCCCCATAATCCGGATTCCCGTTTTTTCCCGCACGGTTGTTTCCTCTGCCGCCACTATGCGATAACGGCGGGGTGACCTCTTTGTCCTTCAGCAAACTTGCGGTGCATTCTTGTCCAAGCTCGACGAAAGCCTCCTGACCGGGCTGCCGCCCTTCAGCCTCCTGGAGCGCAGCCAGATCCGCGAAATCCTCGATCAGGCGCTGCCCAAGCGTTATGACGAAGGGGCGGAAATCTTTCACGAAGGCCATGATGCCGAGCGGTTCCACCTGCTGCTGGACGGCTACATCCGGGTGGTGAAGACCACCGAGGGCGGCGAGCAGATCATTGCGCTGCATATTTCGCCCGGCCAGCTGTTCGGCATCGCGCCGGCGCTGAACCGCGATACCTATCCGGCGACTGCGGTTGCCGCCTCGGAATCGCTGGCGCTGTCCTGGCCGGTGCGGCTGTGGGGGGAGTTCACCGCCAAGTACCAGGGCTTTGCCACCGAGAGCTATAACACCCTGGGCCAGCGGCTGGGCGAGATGCAGACCCGGATCACCGAACTGGCGACGCAAGCGGTGGAGCAGCGGGTGGCGGCGGCGCTTCTGCGGATGGTGACCCAGTCGGGCCGCAAGGTGGAAGAGGGGATCGAGATCGCCTTCCCGGTGACCCGCCGCAATATCTCCGAGATGACCGGCACCACGCTGCACACCGTCAGCCGGCTGCTGTCGGCCTGGGAGAAGGACGGCATTGTGCACTCCACCCGCAAGCACATCGTGGTCACGGCCCCGCATAGGCTGGTTGTGCTGAGCGGGGCACAGGGGTAGGGGCTGCAGACTGACCGGGTGGCGTTCTGCTGGTGGCCCTGGCTCATTTCTTGTCCGGGCCAGTCGAGGACTGATTGCCGCGCTGATACTGAAGCCGGCTTCGTTTAAGGCGCTCAATTTTGTTGCGACGCGTTTCGTTTTCGTCTTCCAGAATTTCACGCGCTGCCCGCGCGGTCTTTTCCATCGCTGATTCCTTGCGCGACAGGCCGGCTAGTTTCAGTTCCTCAGTATTGAGCTTAGTCATCCAATTTCTCCTACGAGGCTGATTGTGGGGAAGGGCCAGTATCCTGCGTGCACGTTCCGTCCGGATCTTCTGTCAGGTGCGCCGTGGGGCAAATGAAAAGGGTGGTGCAGTGGCGGTGCCAACTGAGTGCGGGGTCCTACGCGGCGTCGAGGGCGTCCGCTTGAAATCCAGCAGTGCCAACTGCCGATAGGAATGCTGCGCGGGCGGCACCGACAGGGGCGAGACACTCCATCGCTGCATCGATCTTCTCAAGTGCAACATCTCTATTGTGGTCAGAAACAGGCCACGCTCTTTGCAGCCAGAAATGGGCTTGTTCTATTGTCGAGATTTTTCGTGTCCGCCCCTCGGAGGGCAGGAAAATGGTCATGGGGGTTCCCCAGGAGATTTCGATCAAGTTTGTTCTTTCGGTGTTTTTGAGAAAATCCGCATCTGAAAAACGGTCACTGCAGATACGGAAAGCGGGAGCATTGCAGGAATGCTCCCGCTGAAATTTCGAGCCTGCAGAGGCTTACGCAAGTGCGAGATTGCTGGCGGACTCGCGTCCGTCGCGGCCGCTCTCGATGTCGAAAGTCACGGCTTGGCCGTCGTCAAGCTGCTGGATCCCGGCGCGTTCCAGAGCGGAAATGTGGACGAAAACGTCCCGCGAACCTTGCTCGGGAGCGATAAAACCAAAACCTTTTTGAGAGTTGAACCATTTCACGGTGCCATTGGCCATCGTGTCGTCTCCTTAAAAAATGCCATCCGCAACATGCGATAGCCCGGCCCAGTGTCGACATAGGAACAACTGGGGCCGCAAGGAAACAGAAGGTCATAGGAAGAAGCTTTGCCCAACCAAGATGGGACACGTGATACGTGATTACAAGCAGTCGGCTACGATAAGCTGAAAAAAGTTCTCATGCGGTTCCCATTTTCCCCCGCAACTGCTCCCGGAACGCCATCTCCTCCAGCCCGTATTCCTCGCAGGCGTCGATCAGCGTGTGGAACGGCGCGATCGGGCAGCCGGGGCAGAGCATCTGGCGGCGCATGAATTCGCTCGCGCAGTCGGGCCAGTGGTGGAAAAGCTCTGACAGGGGCAGATCAGGGTTGTCGAAATCGGGGCGGCGCATGGCGTGTCCTCCTTTTCCTGCATCTTGCGTGCAGCAATGCGCGCGGTCTTTGCGCTTCGACAATATCCATGGCGGTGCGCAGGTTTAGGCAGTTCCCATCCGCAACTGTACTCAGGACCGCGATATGTCAGAGATACTTACCAAGTCGCGGGCCAGGAACGTGTTCTACGGGGGCTCCTTGTTCTTCGTCGTCGTGTTCGTGGCCATGACCGCGCACAGCCACCGCTTCATCGTGAACACATCCACCGCTGGCATGGAGCTGACCGACAAGGTGCGCCAGGGCAAACATGTGTGGGAGCGCCACTCCTGCATCAACTGCCACACGCTGCACGGTGAGGGCGCTTACTTTGCCCCCGAAGTGGGCAACGTCATGACCCGCTGGGGCGTGCTGGACGACCCCGAAGGCGCCTATGAAATGCTTGACGGCTGGATGAAATCGCAGCCCTCCGGCGTCGAGGGCCGCCGCCAGATGCCGTTCTTCGACCTGACGGAAGAAGAGACCAAGGCCTTGTCCGAATTCCTGCGCTGGGCGGATCAGACCGATACCCAGAACTGGCCGCCGAACGACGCAGGCTGAGGGAGAGAAACAATGAAATATCAATCTCAAAAAGTGGCCTATGCCTATTTCATGGCGGCAATGGGCCTGTTTGCCATTCAGGTTCTGGGCGGCCTGCTGGCCGGCTGGATCTATGTCTGGCCCAACACGCTGAGCGAGCTGCTGCCGTTCAACATCGTGCGGATGCTGCACACCAACGCGCTGGTGGTCTGGCTCTTGCTGGGCTTCTTCGGCGCTGCCTACTACCTCATCCCCGAGGAATCCGAGCGTGAGATATTCTCGGTCAAGCTGGCCTATATCCAGCTGGCGATTCTGGTGGTCGGCACCCTGGGCGCCGTGGGCTCTTACCTCGTCGGCATCCACGGCGGGCGGGAGTTCCTGGAACAGCCCCTGTGGGTCAAGTTCGGCATCCTGGTTGCGGCGGTGATATTCCTTGTGAATATCTCCCTGACCGTGCTGGCAGGGCGCAAGACCGCAATCACCAACATCCTCTTGATGGGCCTGTGGCTGCTGTCGCTCTTGTGGATCTTTGCCTTCATCAACCCGGACAACTTGTCGCTCGACAAGATGTACTGGTGGTTCGTTGTCCACCTTTGGGTGGAAGCCACTTGGGAACTGGTGATGGCCGCGATCCTTGGCTACCTGATGCTGAAGCTGACCGGTGTTGACCGCGAGGTGGTGGAGAAATGGCTCTATGTCATCGTTGCCCTTGCGCTGTTCTCCGGCATCCTCGGCACCGGCCACCACTTCTTCTGGATCGGCACCCCCGGCTACTGGCAGTGGATCGGCTCGATCTTCTCGACCCTGGAAGTGATCCCGTTCTTCGCGATGATGAGCTTTGCCTTCGTCATGGTCTGGAAAGGCCGCAAGAACCACCCGAACAAGGCCGCGTTGCTGTGGTCGCTGGGTGCTTCCACCGTGGCGTTCTTCGGCGCCGGCGTCTGGGGCTTCCTGCACACGCTGCACGGGGTGAACTACTATACCCACGGCACCCAGATCACCGCGGCCCACGGGCACCTGGCCTTCTACGGCGCCTATGTGGCGATGAATCTGGCGATGTTCACCTATGCGATGCCGCAACTGCGCAACCGCGACCCCTATAACCAGGTGCTGAACATGGCCTCCTTCTGGCTGATGACCGGCGGCATGGCCTTCATGACCTTCGTGCTGACCTTTGCCGGCACCATCCAGACCCACATGCAGCGCATTGTCGGTGAGTACTTCATGGACGTGCAGGACCAGCTGGGACTGTTCTACCTGATGCGTCTCGGTTCCGGTGCAGTGGTTGTCCTGGGTGCGCTGCTGTTCATCTACGCAACTGTGGTGGTCCGCCGTGAAGTCATCAAACCTGGCCCAGCGGCCGTACCGGGAGAGTAAGCCATGAACGCGATGAACACGCCTTCCGTGCCTTTCTACCGTTCCGCAGGCGATGAATGCACCGTCTTCGAGATGGCCCAAGCCAACGGTCTGCCCCTTCTTCTGAAGGGGCCCACCGGCTGCGGCAAGACGCGGTTCGTGGAACATATGGCAGCCCGGCTCGGGCTGCCCCTCCACACCGTTGCCTGTCATGACGACCTGTCTGCCGCTGACCTGATCGGGCGCTACCTGTTGAAAGGCGGGGAAACCGTCTGGGTCGACGGACCGCTGACCCGTGCGGTGCGCGAGGGCGGCATCTGCTACCTGGATGAGGTGGTTGAGGCCAGGAAGGACGTGGCCGTGGTGCTGCACCCGCTGACCGACGACCGCCGCCGCCTGGTCATTGACCGCACCGGCGAGGAGCTGGCCGCACCCAAGCCCTTCATGCTGGTGGCCAGCTACAACCCCGGCTACCAGAACATCCTGAAGAAGCTGAAGCCCTCGACCCGGCAGCGTTTTCTGTCGATCGGTTTCGACTTTCCGGAAGCCTCTGCCGAAACTGCGGTTGTTGCCTCTGAGAGCGGGCTGGACGAGGACCGCTCTGCCGCGCTGGTGCGGCTGGCCGGCCATATCCGCAAGCTTTCCGGCATGGACCTGGAGGAAGGCGTCTCCACCCGCCTGCTGATCTATGCCGCCACGCTGATTGCCAAGGGCATGAGCGTGGAGCGTGCGGTGGAGGCCGCCATCATCGAACCCCTTAGCGACGAGGGTGACGTGCAGCAGGCGCTGCGCGACCTTGCCGCCAGCGTCTACGGGTGATGCCATGATCCACGCTCTCGACCTTCTGGAACCCGAAGAAACGGTTGGCAACCTGTGGCACGGCATGGCCACACGGATCGGCGCCGCTGAGGATGGGGCCGAACACACCGTCCGGTTCGAGGACATGCGCGCCAGTGTGGCGGCGCTGTTCCGGGCGCTGGGCGGGGCCGGGGGCGTGGAAATCCAGGTGGCGCCCGCGGTGCTGTCGGACCACCGCCCGGACCGGCTGCGCCGCATCGGCACCCCGCGGGAGATGGCCCATATGGCCAGTTTCGACGGTGAGCGCCTGCGCCTGCCGCCGGAAATGGCTGCCTTTCCCAGCCGCGAGCT
The DNA here is from genome assembly GCF_040704725.1 of Leisingera sp. JC11. Lineage (NCBI taxonomy): Bacteria > Pseudomonadati > Pseudomonadota > Alphaproteobacteria > Rhodobacterales > Roseobacteraceae > Leisingera > Leisingera sp. JC11. The sequence goes on along the minus strand of NZ_JBFCVS010000006.1, from coordinate 114,328 downwards.
GAACCGCAAGGTCTACCTGTGGCTGGCCGCGATTGCCGCCACGATTGAACTTCCAGAGCGCAACGAAGACCGCTATCAGGCCGATCAGCTGGAGATCGCTGCCAATGCCCGCTCCGCGGACAAGGTGTTTGCCGCCTGTCCGGGGCTGCGTTCTACCTATGGCGCGTTCTGTGCCCATATTGCCGAGACACGCAAGCGCAACGGCCTGCCGCGGTTCGAAGCGAGGATCGAGCGGATGGTGCTGGACCAAATCGGCTCCGATTGCCGCATCGCCGAGCCCTGCACCTGCACAGCGCCGCGCGGCTACCGGAGCTATCAGCCGGTGCCGTTCTGGCTGCGCCTGCCGGTGCTGCAAGCGGGCAGGGGGGCAGCCCCTGCAGCGGATGAGGAGATAAAGACGCCGGGCCTGGCCGTCTCCACCCGCAAAACAGCCAAGCGGCAGGATCTGGACCAGACCACCCGCAAGGACAGTTTCATCGTCCACCGGTTCGAGTCCATCCTGTCCTGGGCCGAAAGCCTGAACATCAACCGGATGGTGGATGACGACGACAACGAGAACGCCCAGAAAGCGGCGGAGGATCAGGACAACCTCACCCTCTCGCAGCACATGAAGCGCGCCGCGTCGCGGCTGCGGATCTCGCTGGACCTGTCGCCGCAGGATGCCGAGCATGAACGGCTGGCGGGGCAGTTCACCTATCCCGAATGGAACCACCGGCTGGGCAAGCACATGCCCGCCCATACCTGCGTGCTGGAAGCCGAAGGCAAGCCCGCCGACAGCTTCCATCCCGATCCGCGGCTGGTCGCCCGGGTGCGCCGCCAGTTTGCGCCGCTGCACCCGCGCCGGGTGATGCTGCCGCGGCAGCTGGACGGCGATGAGCTGGACCTGGAAGCGGTGGTCAAATCCCATGTCGATCTGGCCTGCGGCCAGCAGGGCAGCGACCGGGTCTGGCAGGCCAGCCGCCCGATGGCCCGCGACCTGAGCGTGGCGGTGCTGATGGACTGCTCCCGCTCCACCGAGGCAACCGTCGGCGACCGCCCGGTGATCGAGACCGCCCGCGAATCCCTGGCAGCGCTTGCAGGCGGCATCGCCACCGCGGGCGACCGGCTGGGCATCTGGGGGTTCTCCTCCCTGCGCCGCGACCGGGTGTTCCTGACCCGCGCCAAAGGGTTCGAGGATCCGATGTCAGAAGCGGTCACCGCCCGTATCGGCGGTTTCAAGCCCGGCCATTACACAAGGCTCGGCGCCGCGATCCGCCATGCCTCCGCCCAGCTTGTCGAAGAAGGGGCCGAACGCCGCCTGCTCTTGGTGCTGACCGATGGCAAGCCCAACGATCTGGACCACTACGAAGGCGTGCATGGCATCGAGGACAGCCGCATGGCGGTGCGTGAGGCGCGTGCGCTGGGCCAGTCGGTGCATGGCGTGGTGATCGACGCCGACGGGCAGGACTGGTTTGCCCGCATTTTCGGGCGCGCGGGGTTCACCCTGCTGCCCGACCCGGACCGGCTGCCGCGCGCGCTGCCTGAAATCTATCAATCCCTGACCATGGAGCACTGAGATGAAACGCATTCTTTCTCTGGCCCTGCTGGCTCCTTCCAGCGCCCTTGCCGCCACCTTCGAGCGGCCCATCCCGCAGCCGCAGACCGAAACCGCGGAGTTCTGGTTCCTGGTTGGCTCCATCGCCCTGATCATCAGCCTGGGGTTTGTCCAATACTTGGTGAGCCGGCGATGACAGCGCAGCCTTCCTGGCGGTTGCTGGCGGCGCTATACCCGTTCGGGGCGGGTGCCGCGGCGATCAACATCTTCTTTGCCTCGCTGATTGCCAGCTGGATCGGCTGGCGGGTGCTGAGCCCCTATGAATCCGTGGCCTGGGGGTTGCTGCTGGGCTTGCCCGCGACTTACATCTTTGCCCGCCATATCGAGCGGCTGAAACGGCAGGCCGATGGCAGCTGACATCTGATGAACGTGTAAAAAGGCCCTGCTGAGCAGGGCCTTGCACCATTTAACATCACGGGGAACCACAAGTGGCAAGGCGGCTGGTTTTGAGGGGGGGAGCCGCCTTGCCGCGGGTTCAGCCAGCCGCGGCCAGCAGGCCGGCTTCCTCCGCTGCCTTCACCTCGGCCAGATCCGCCTCGCCGTCTGCATTGGCGTCGATGGTCGCAAAGGTTTCCTCTGTCAGGTCGGGAAACGCTGCCTGCAGCTCTTCCAGCGAATAGGTGCCATTGCCGTCGGTATCGGCTTCAGTGATGGAATCCATCGCCGCCAGCGGCGAAGCGGCCAGGGCAGCAAATGCGGCGGCGGTCAGTGCGAGTTTTTTCATGTGAGACACTCCATTCAATTGCTTTGATCTTCCTGAGACCGCGGTGTTCCGCGTGCCATGGGACAGTGCTAGGCCGACGCAGAGCTTGCTTCTATCGTCTTGATGCAGGTTTACGGTTTCCGGCGCCTGCATGCCGGAACAGTCCGGTGTGCCCGGCGCTTTGCCGCTCCGGAAAACCTCTGATCCTTTATCCGCCTACGGTGTGTGCGCCCTCGTGCGGTTATCTGCCGGTTCTGCTGACGGCGGTTAATTCACCGGTCTGCGTGGACAAGGCTCGAATGCCTTCTAGGTTGCAAAGGGGTGTTCTGGCTGGCGGGTGTTGTGGCGGCAAAGACGGAAATCATAACCAATCTTGGTGCGCTGGAGGCGCTGCAGCCCGCTTGGGCTGAGCTGCATGCCGCGTCCGGCGGCGGACCGTTTTCGTCGATGGATTGGATTTTGTCCTGGTCTGTGGCCTTTGGTGAGCGTGCGGCGCCCCGGATCGGCTGTATCTGGCGCGATGGCCAGCTGACAGCAGCGCTGCCGCTGGGCCTGAAGCGCGAGCCGCTGTGGCAGGGCGGGCCTCAGGTGCGCAAGCTGTCGATGCTATGCAGCGACCGTGCAGGATTTCACGACATTCTGGCCGCACCTGGGCAGGAGGCGGACGCCGCGGCGCTCCTGGACGAAATGCTGGCGGCCAGGGACTGCGATGTCGCGGACTTGACACCGATGCGGACAGCGGCTGCGTTTGGCCGCATCAGCGATGCAGGCGGCAGCGGCAGTTTCCGCAGCCGCCAGCGCCAGGAAATCCGGGCGGCAGTCTGCCGCCATGATGACGGTCTGGACGCTTGCCTGGCCCGGCGCAGCAGGAAATTCCGCAGATCGCTGCGCGCGGGCCACCGGGCACTGAAACAGCGGGAGCATGAGATGCTGATGGCGGACAGCCCCGGCGCAGCTGCAGACCGCATTCTGGACGCAACGCTGAGCTTGTCGGCACGTACCTGGAAAGCCAAGCTGGGCACCGACATTGGCACTGATACACAGACCCGCGTGTTTTTTCAGGAGCTTTGGCGGCGGATGTCAGCCAGCGGCACGATGGTTGTGCACCTCCTGAACATCGATGGCCGCCCGGCGGCCAGCGGCCTGTGTGTCGAGGCGGGTAGAACCTCCTACGGGCTGATTCTGGATTTCGATGAGACCTACGGCAAGATCTCTCCTGGCCGGATCATGGCGTGGCGGGGGATCGAGGCTGCCATCGCGCGCGGGTGCGAAACGTCGAACACGCTTCGTTCAACACCGTTCCTGGACCGCCTGGCGGATGAATTCGAAACCTTCCACCGGCTGCGCATCTGCCGCCGCTACGGCTGGGCTGACCTGTTGCTGACCGCCCAGGACGTACTGCGCCCGGTAGGGAAGAAAGCGCGCAAGCTGAAGCAGCTGCGCACCAGAAAGCGGTCCGCCTTCGCCGGCTGACCAGATTGGCAAGAGGAGGGACCGCCTATGGCCCGCCGCACATTCATCACCAGGCTTCCGGCCCTTTTGGTCGGGGCGGCCGTTCTCGTCTGCCTGGCCGCTGTCACTGCGGAAGCAGAAACGCCGGTGCTGGGGCCAGGGGACGAGGTGAACATCTCCGTTCTGAACCGCGAAGACCTGACGCGGGACTACAGGGTGCGCCCAGACGGCAGGCTGTCCCTGCATGTGGTCGGCGAAGTGCCGGCGGCCGGGCAGACACCGGCCGTACTGGAAGCCGCCCTGGAAGCGCTGCTGAGCGAGCGCACTGGCCTGCCGGCCTCGGTTGCCGTCAGCGTGACCCGCTGGCGCCCGGTGTATGCGCTGGGAGATGTGGTGACGCCCGGCGAAATTGCCTATCGCGAGGGCCTCACGGTTGCGCGAATTCTAGCAGTATCCGGTGGGCTGTACCCGCGCGAAAGTGAAGCGGCCTCCAGTCAGCTGGACATCCGGATCGCCGATGAGCGCTCCAAGATCGCGGTGCGCCAGTCCGCCATGGTGGACCTGCATGCGCAGCGGCTGCGCCTTCTTGCCGAAAGCTCCGGTGCCGTCTCCCTGGTGCCGGACGCGGCCTTTTCTGCTCTGGCCGGACCGGAGGCGGATCTGCTGATCGCTGAGCAATTGGCAATCCTGCGCACCCGGGCGGAGCGCGATCGGGTACGGGCGGCCTCTGCCCAGACCCAGGCGGAACTGGCCGCGCAGGAAGCCGCCGCCCTGTCCAATCAGCAGGCGATCCTGCGCGAGCAGATCGAAACCAGCGCCAAGGCCCTGAAGGACCTCGAAAGGCTGCTCGACCGAGGGCTAACCAGCACAGAACGGGTACGCCAGCTGCGAACAATCTACAATGACGAGAACATCGAACTGATGCTCTCGGCCAGCTATGAGGCGCGCGCGCGCCAGACGGAAATCAACCTGCTGTCCTCGGTCGAGGATGCCCGCCGCGTGCGGGCGCAAGAGATTACCACGGAGCTGGCTGCGGTGATGGCCGCCATCCGAAACGAAGAAGCAGAAATCACCGCCTCGCGCGAGCTGATCCGCGCGCTATCCGCGGCGCTGGGTCAAGTGCCCGCCACCGGACCGTTGCTGCCGCCGGAATACCGTATCCGCCGCAACACCGGGCAGGGGGAGCAGGTGCTGCCCGCTGCATTGAACACCCAAGTCCTTCCCGGCGATCTGGTGGAGATCCGCCGCGGCGGGTTCGCAGTTGTCGAACCGGGGTAGCGCGGAAGAAAGCCCAATGCCTTGGAATTGCGTTTCCGGAAGATGCCGGTTTAAGCAAACACCGGTGTTGTGCGCGTCTGCGTGGCAGGTTGAACGGACAACTCCCGCGGCTACCGGATACCCGCCGCCTTCCGGCCGCGTGGGGTGTGTGCAGGAGCATCTGAGGGCAACAGCCCGCTGGCGAAACTGTCGAATGCCCCTACCGCAGATTCCACCTGATAAGTGCCGGCCGCCATTTTGCCCTGCGCCAGCATTTCTGTGTCCGGCGGCGACTGCAGCACGCTGAGAATTGCTGCGGCAAGCGTGTTGCGGTCTCCCGGAGGCACCAGCTTTCCCAGCTTGCCGCCCTGCAGGATTGCTTCCGGACCCAAGCAGCGGCTGGCCACCAGCGGGGTGCCTGCTGCCAGGGCTTCAACCGCGACATTACCAAAGCCTTCGCGCAGCGACGGCAGCACCGCCAGCTCAGCCCGGGCGAAGTCACGCAGCAGATCCGGGGAATACCCCATCAGCCGCACGTGATCCGCTACGCCCAGATCGAGCGCCAGGGCTTCCAGTGCCCGGCGTTGCGGCCCGGTGCCGTAGATCAGCAGCTCAGTTTCCGGTCTGGCTTGCCGCACCTCGGCGAAGGCGCGGATCAGCACGTCATGCCCCTTCTCCGGTATCAGCCGCCCGGCAGCCACGATCCTTCCCGGCACCCGGTTTGGCGGATCGCGGCGCAACCGGTCCAAGTCAGTCTCGTTCAGAACTGGGTTCGGCAGGCAGGCCAGCGGCGGGCCAGGCAATTTCAGCGTTGCCTTCCAGCCTTCGCCGAGCGCCCGCAGCGGCACCGCCAGGTTGTCCGCCCTTGGATAAAGTGCGCGGATCAGCAGTTTCCGCAACCGCGTATGGCGCGCCGCGGCCAAATAGGCTTCTGCTGTTGTGTGCTCGGAGATCACCAGCCTTGGCCGCAGGCGGGGCGGCAGCAGGGAGACCGCTAGGACAGCCGAAAGGTTCATGGCGTTGGTGCCGGAGTAGAGAACCGCGGCGGGATGTTTCCGCAGGAGCCGCGCCAGTGCCCAAGACCGTGCCAGCAGCCCATTGCCGCCGCAGTCAAGAACCGTCACATCGGCGGGCAGCTGCGCCAGAAGCTCTCCCTCGGGGCGGTTCAGCACCAGCACCGGTGCCCAGCGGCTGCGGTCGAGTCCGCACAGCAGCGATTTCACCACCACCTCGATCCCGCCCGCCTTCAGATGCGGCAGGGCAAATGCGATGATTTGCGGCTGTTTGGCTTTCATCTTCAGTCCCTGCAGGGCGGGCTCCGGGTCAAACCGGAAACAGGCCCTATATCCTTAGCTTGTGTTCAACTGACAGTAGGTCCGCCATGCCATTGCTCAAGTGCGGCCCGCGCGGGCGGGTGTTTCCTATCCTGGCCATTGCCGCCGTCCTGGCAGCGGGCAGCAGCAGGGCGGAGGGCTTGTGCCCGCAAGAGGGCCGCCACTGGCACTTTGACGACGCTGCTAAGCACGGCGGATTTGCCCATGTTCAGCTGCAGCGTGGTACTGCGGTTCTGGCTGAAGATCCGATGCTGCCGGGCAATCAGGTGGCGCGGCTGACGGCCGGCCCCAAGCAGAAGGGCAAGGTCGGCAAGGCGGACTATGTCCACAGATTCGCACCGCTGAAGGCCGGCAGCGTGATCCTGATGCAGGCGAGGTTTTATTTTCCGCCCGGCACACCGCTCAACAGCCTGATCCTGATGGATCTGGAATGCGCCTCATGCGGGCTGGACACGAACCCCGGCGTGCGTCTGTACTTGCGCCGCGGGATGCTGAGGGTGGACCGCTCCAAGATCGGTATCAAACAGGCATTTCTGCCAACCGCGCCGCGCATGGTTGCTGCCGGTGTCTGGCATGAATTGTCCTGGCAAGTGACGCTAGGCGCGGGCGAGCATGGCCGCTCTGTCGTGATGCTGGACGGTGAACAGGTGGTTGACGCCCGCGGTACTACCCTGCTGACGCAGGAGATCGTGTCCCAGCACATGGACATCACTGTGCAGGAACAGGCTGACCGTTTTCAGGTCGGGCTGACAGCCAATTCGAACCCGGAAACGGTGGAAATGCTGCTGGATGATGTCCGCTTCTGCCAGCTCTGACAGTAGATCAGATGGTCCTGTGCAATACCTCGCAAATCCGCTGCAGATCCTGCGGCTGCAAACCCGGATGCACCGGCAGTCGCAGCACCGACCGCTTCAGTTCCTGGGCTTCTGCGTGGCCGGATAAATCCACTGCGGGATGGAACTGCCGCCAGAAGCGCACGGACTGTATGCCTTCGGCCTGCAGCGCGGCATGCACCCGGTCGGCGTCTGGCGTGAACAGCGGAAAGAATGCAGGGCACGCGCCTGCGGGCAAGTACGGCATCAGCGGCCGCATGCCGCTGCGCTGCGGGACACCTTGATGCAAAACCTCAAAATTCGCCCTATGGGCCGCGGTAAAGCTTGTGGCATCAGACGTCCGCAGCAACAGCCGGGAGACGCGAGATATTCGCCCGCGCATGTCCGCGGAGTCTATTCCCGCCCGCGGGTGCCATGCTTCCAAAAGCTGCGGTGAGGGCGGCGTTGTTTGCAATGCAGTGCGGGACCGGCTGAAACTGCGCCGCAGGACGCCTTTCAGCCCTGCCAGCGCAGGTCGCAGGGGGGGGACAGACAGCCGCTCCAGCGCCTGGGGTCGCGGCTGGCACAGCCACAGCGCGCCGCCGTTCGGCAGCGGCAGGGTTTTCACCAGGCTGAAGATGGACATGTCACTCTGGCAGCCCAGTGGAGCGCCGTCTGCAGCGCGGGAGAACAGCCCCAGCGCTACATCTTCGATCACCATCGCGTTATGCTGCTGCGCCAGCCTTTGCATTTCTGCGACAGGCTGCGGATAGCCGAAGTAGTGGATGGTATAAATCGCGGCGAATCCGCCGCCGGCCAGCTGGCGCCGGATGTCATCTAGGTCGGCAGACAGGTCCTGATGAAGCCGGTACAGGGAGACCTGCAGCCCGGCAGCCAGAATTGCGTCTGCTTCGGACCCGCAATGCCAGGCCGGCAGCAGTACCTTGGCGCCACGCGGCAGCCCGAGGGCGCGCAGCCCCTCGCGGATTGCAAAACGCCCGTTGCGGGTCAGGTGGGTTTGCGGGCTGTCAAAGGGAAACGGCAGCGCTTCGCGGCGCAGCCGCAGCCGCAGCGGCAGCGGCGGAGATTTGTGGATATACCCAGGCAGACTCACGCTGCGCTCCCGCGCACGGCCTTGCGCAGCAGCATGCGTATCCGCGCGGTTTCCGGCACTTTCAGAAGCGTCGCGGCGGCAACATAGGCCAGTCCGCCGCACAGCCCGCAGAGCGCAAGTACCAGGATCACCTCGACCCGGCTGGCCGCGCCGGGCCCGGCAGCCGCTTGCACTATCCGGATCGTAATGGCTGCAGCGGCCGCCGCCAGGGCCATAGCAGCAAAGGGCCGCAGCTCCTGCAACCGCACCAAAGGGCCAAAAGAACGGCTCAGCCAAAGGTAAAGCAGCGCCATGAGCAAGGTCATTGAGGCAAGCGAAGCTGCAGGCACGGTCAGAATGCCGTACTCAGGCAAAAACAGCCAATTGAGAAAAATCCTAACGGCCAAGGCTGCGCCGATTGACGTCGCGATGATTCTGACATGCGGCTGTTCCGGGTCAGCAAACAGCGCCGATGCCAGCGTTCCCAGCACCGCATTCACCAGCAGGAGTGGAGCGAGCCAGGCAATGATGCCCGCCGTCTGCGCAACGGCCCAAGGCTCAAACGCGCCATGACCCAGCAAGACTGAAACCAAAGGCTTGTTCAGCAAGAAAAGCATGACAGCGGCCGGCATTACGAACAGCAGGGTGGCGCGCAGCGAGTCCTGCACGCTGGTGCGGAAGGCGTCCCGATTGTCTTGGGCCAAATGGCTTGCGAATTCGGTGTAATAGACGATCACCACACTGCTCGTTACCACCCCTGGTGCCATGCTGGTCATCCGTTGGGCAAATTCCAGCGTGGCCACACCGCCCTCGCCGGTCTGTGAAGCCATGGCCAAATCAATCCAGCCGGCGCCGATCATGTGGAATTGCGACAGCAGCATCGCCCAGATGCGCCGCCGGGAATAGGGCTGTTGCGGGGCAGGTGATTTTACCGGCGCCCGGTTGCGGGATAACGCGTGACGCAAGCCAAGCATGAAGATTCCTGTCATTGCCACGGTGCCTGCGGCTACGGCGGCCGCGATGGCGCCCAGACCGAAGGCGAAGACAGGCACCAGTGCCAGGGCGGAAGCTGCGAACAGCCGCGGCATCAGCCGGGCAATCACCGGCATCCGGAACAGCCTGAGCGCATTCAATGTTGCCCCCGCCAGCGCAGTTGCGGCAGAGAGCGGCAGCACCGCGAGCAGTACCCGGAAATAGAATTCGGCTTCCTGGCGCTGTTCCCCGGAAAACCCGGGGGCCAGCAACGCGACAATTTCCTCCGACAGGGCGAAGGCTGTGGCACATAAGGCTGACGCCGACAGAAACACCTGCCAAAGCCTCTTGCGCAAATGTGCTGCCAGGATGTCCAGCCCTTTGGTTTCCGCCAGCCGCACCAGAGGCGGAACCTGCAGCAGATGAAAGGCGCGTTCCAATCCTGCGGCAATGTTTGAAACCAGGCGGCGGGCAAAGAAAAAGGCGTCCGTGGCGAGCCCGGCGCCAAACAGGTTTGCGATTGCCAAGGCAATGACAAGGCTCAGCCCCATTCCGGCAGTTTTCCAGAAAGTGACCGAGACAATATTTTGCAGTGTACCCCGCCGCTTCATCAGCGGCACTTTCCTGGAACCAAGAAAACTTCCCCCCGCTACTTCACCTTAGCTTCATTCTGGAGAACGGCCATCTCTTTGCTGAACATTGATGCTCTTCCGCGACGGAACCCGAAGCCAAACGGCCGGAAGTTGCAGCGGGATATTGGGAATTCATTTTCAAAACAGTGGTTTGGTGGGGTCTTATCCCTTCGGCGTATGCCGGTTGGTCAATTGACACGAATCGCCTCGTTCCGTTGCATCGGGTTCAGGGGACATCGCAGATTTCACCGTCTCTTATTTTTTGGGGGTGGCGAACGGGCCTGCGGAACTATCTCAAATACTGGGAATTGTATGGGGGTATACAATGAACCGGGTTTTCTTTCGCGGCCCGTCCGGGGGGGGCGGTGCTGCAACTCGTATTGATGGCCAGATTAGCGTTCCTGCAAAAAGGGCAAGTGCTGCAGAACGAAGGGCCAAGTCAAAGCCGCAGCGAAGGCGTGCCGCCGGGGCGGCAGAGGACGCAGGTGTGGCTGGCGTTGTTCCGGTACCGGCACGTGCATCCGCCTCGGGGGCGAAAACCAGGGGGTTGCTGAGCGGTGCCGAGCTGCGCACCGGCTACGCGCCTTCCAATCCGCTTCTGGATACTGTGATCAACCGCGGGCTGGCACTGCTCCTGCTGCCGCTTGTCAGTCCGCTTATGCTGCTGATCATCGTGATGCAGAAGCTGCTGGTGCGCGGTCCTGTGTTCTATGCCGGCCGCCGCCTTGGGAAGGACCGCAAGGAATTCAACATCCTGAAGTTCCGCACTCTGAGCTTCAATGCCGGCACGGTGACCCGCGACCAGACCTTGCCGCGGCGATCCATGACGGAGACAAGAATTGGCATTTATCTGCGCCGTTCGCGGCTGGATGAGCTGCCGCAACTGATCAACATACTGCGCGGCGACATGGTGTTTGTCGGCCCGCGGCCGATAAGGCCGGAAATCGAAGACCTTTACCGTGAACAAGCACCCGGCTACGAAGAGCGCTTCCGCATCCGCCCGGGGCTGGTCGGCTTTGCGCAGGCGCTGATGACCCACGAAACCCCCAAGCACTTGCGGGCCCGGTTCAACCGCATGTGCTGTCGTACGCCGATCCGCTACCGCGCCGCTTTCGGCTTTCTGGCCTATGTCGGCTTTTGCGTGCTGGCAAAATCAGCCCGTCTTGCACTGTCTGGGATAGCGGACCGGTTCCGCCCGCTTGCCGCGCACAAATGGCTGCGGGCCGGTTTCAATTGCCCGCCAGATAGCAAGGTAGAGCTGTCGGCAGGCAACAGCACCCATGTTGGAGCGATCTGCGGCATTTCGGATGAGGTTCTGCAATTCGTCTCAACCCGCCCCTTTCCCGAGGGCGAGCACTTCGTGATGCTGGTGCGCACCCGCAAGTCCGGGCGTATTTGCCGCCTCAGGGTGCGGGCAAAAATCGAACATTGCGAACCTGTCGGGATCGGCCGCAGCGGGTTTGCAAACTATGCGACCTACTCCACCACGTCCAAGGGGGCGAAGCATTTCGTTGAACGGTACTTGCTGCAATCGTCGGTGATTTCGTCATGACCAGGGGCAGCCGGCAGCAGCGGGCAGACGCCCGCACAGTGGAACAGCAATGCGGGCTGCAGGCGGATCACCGGGGAGGCCGGCTATGATAGCCCATTACCGACAGCTGCTGCACTACTACCGAGGGCTGGTTGCCCTTGTCTTTGTGATCCTGGTCGGCGGCACCGCCGCAATCAGCACTTTCTTTCTCTATGTCTCGCCAGCCTATGTGGCGTCGGTCAAGGTTTCATTGCTGCCGACGCAGACAGAGCTGGCATTCAGCCAGAACTTTGTCCGGTCCACCACGATCAACCCGGCAAACCTGCTGACTCAAACCCATATCGAATATCTTTTAAGCCGGGAAATTGCCGCCAAGACCGTGGACCGGATGGCGGCTGAAATTCCCGCTGATCCTCCGCCAGTTCGGTCCGCCGATGCGGAGCCTCGGGCAGGTGCAGAGCCGCAGCTGGCGCGTCTCAAGCACCAGATCGGGGAGCGCTTCACCGATTTCCGGCGCAGCGCCCGCCGGATCTACAACATCCTGAATTCGGGGCGGCATGTGCAGCTTGACCCCTACACAGACGCGGTGCTGACGCTGCAGGATTCCATTGATGTGGATATGGTCGAAGGCACCTACATCCTGAAGATCAAGGTCTATTGGAATAAGCCCGAACTGGCGGCAGCGGCTGCCAACTTCGTGGCTGACGAATATGTCGCGTATGCCCGGGCCCAGGCTGACACCGCATCGCGCCGGATGGAGGAAGTGCTGAGCAGGGAAATTGCCAAGGGCAACGGAAATTTTTCCGAATTGGAAAATCAGATCAAGGCATTGCGGCTGGCCCGTGCCAACAATTTCGCCGCATTGCGCGTCATCGATCCTGCAATTGTGCCGCTCTACCCTGCTTTCCCGCGGGTGATCGTCAACACCATCTTTGCCATAATCGGCTGGGTCATGGCATCGGCCTTTCTGGTGATATGCGCGGATACCTTCTCTGGCACTGTCAAAACCGACGCCGATCTTCGGCGGCAGTTCGGGCCGCGGGCCCTGGGCACCATAGCGCTCCATCGCCCCAAACGAGCCAAGCTGGCAGAACTCGCCAAGAAGATGAACATGCAATGCAATGCCATTCCCTGGCAAGGCGCCGTGACCGCAGTGGGCAGTGACAAGGAAAGCCGCCGGTTGACCGCGGTGATCGAGGTTGCCCTGCGCCGTCTCAAAGGCCGCCAGATGCAGAAGGAGCAGCACTTGGAACGTGTGGCAGGCCTGGTGGGGGACCAGGGTGGAACTGCAGCAGTCCGGGCGGTGCCCGGCGGTCCCCGCGAGACGGTTGTACAGCTTGGGCGCCTGCTTGATGGGCGCGCCGAAGCGGTGCCTGCAACAGGGGTCAAGGTGACTGACCTGGGCGGTGCCAATGACAGCTTCTGCATGGGCAATGCCAGGGGGTTGAATTGGGTGGTGATCGGGATCCGTCCCGGCACCGTGGCAGAGGAAGCGCTGCAGGGGCTGACTGCCCGGCTGCAAGGGCAGGGGGTGGAGAATATTTTTGGGGTATTTTTGAAAGGCTGACAGGAGGTGACCGGGGGTGCTTCAGCACAACACATCCTTGGGCAGCGGCCGCCGCAAAGCGGAGCGGCACAGGGCGCTTGTTCTTTGGGGCGGCGGCATTGCCGTCATACTGGGTATCTGGGCTGTGCTGGGTTCGGGTGCTCTGCCCGATGCGAATGTACCGGGATGGAGCGGGGCAGCCGCTTTGGGGTGCTGGCTATGGGTTGCGGACGGCTGGATGCGGCGGCGCGGCGGCGTGCCTTGCCTGACCTGGCACAGCGTCAGCGCGGAGGCCTCCTGGCTGCCCTGGGCAGCAGAGACCTCGGTTCGGCCTGAAACCCTGGACCGCCAGCTGGCTCAGCTGCAGCAGATGGGCTGCACGGTAATGGATACGGCGGAATTCATCCGCCGCCGCCGTGCCTGCCGGCCTGTTCCTGAGGGCACGGTGCTTTTACACTTTGACGACGGCTACCTGGACAATTGGGTTGCCGCCGCGCCGATTTTGCGTCGCCACGGTATGCAGGCGACCCTGTTTGTCTCGCTGGAATTCGCGGCACCGGAGCGGCCCGCACCGCAAACTCTGGATGACACCAAGAGCCCGGCGCGCTGGGACGGATACCTCAGCTGGGGCGAGATCCGGGTGCTGGACCAGGCAGGCCCGGGCAAGGTCTTTGACGTGCAGCCGCACGGAGTCGATCACATTCGGGTGCCGGTCAGCCCCCGCGCAGTGGGTCACCTCACCCGGGAAAACTGGAAACGCCATGCCTGGATACAATGGGCGGCCATGCGTGGCAGCAAGCATGACTGGTACATGACGGAGACTCCGCCTGTCGTTCCTGCCGGAACCGCGATTCCGGAAAGCGACGCAGCCCTGGCGGCGCCCGCCTTTGCAGGTGGCGCGCTGGAGACACAAGCTGAATACGCCTCCCGGGTCCGTGCCGAACTGGCCCGCTGCCGGACGGAGTTCAAGGCCCGGCTTGGCAAAACGCCAGAGCTTTTCTGCTGGCCGCAGAACCGCACCTCCGGCCTGGCCCGCCGGATTGCAGCCGAGGAAGGCTATCTGGCCACCACTGCCGGGCAGGGAAGCAACCGGGCGGGCGAGGATCCGTCGGTCATCAGCCGGGTCCATGCCGGAGAAAACGCTGCCGGGTTTGCAAATGCCTGGATTGACACCTGGCATTTCCATGCCACGGTGCGCTGTTTCCAAGGCAACTCCTACTGGTATCTGCTGATCCTGGCGGCGGGGCTAAGCAAGGCCGTTCTTAAGCGCCTTAGAAAGCGCAGGCAGCGCAGCCGGCAGCGCCAGGACGCGCGCGCGGCATGATCTGGCGGCTGACCGGATATCTGCTGCTGGTGGGCGGACTGGGCTTTCTGGCGCTGCTGTTGGTCGCCTATGCAGCCGAGTCGCCGAAAAAGGGCCTGATGCTGGTGCCCGGCATTGCTGCCGGCGGAATGCTGACTTTGAACCCTTATGCTGCGGCGCTGCTGCTGGTCGTCTTTTCCCATCTCGACGCGCTGGCAGGCCTTCTGTCCAAGGCCTTGCCACTTTCGGCGTTCAAGCTGCTCAGCGTTGCGGCTCTGGGTGGGATGCTGTTGCAGAGCTACCGCAAGCCGCGGCATCTGCGGCTGGGGCCGGCCAGCCGGACCAAGTCACTGGTTGTTTTGTTTCTGATCTGGCTCTGTATCTCCTACCTGACCTGCGAATTCCGCGCGGAAGGCAAGGAGCATGTGATCGGCTTTGCCAGCGTGATTGTGTTGTTCTTCCTGATCGTTGCGCTGGCGGATACCCCGGGACGGCTGCGCGCCATGGTCTGGGTGCTGGTGGGGACCGGGCTGGTGTCGGGACTTTTCGTGCTGGCAGAAAGCATGCTGGGCGTGCGGCTGGTGGCAACCGAAGCCGCTGCCACCACCGCCCAGTTCGAGGGCCAGGCCCGCAGCGCCGGCGCCTCCAATTACAACCCGACCACGGCAGCGCATATGCTGCTGTGCACCGTGGTGATTGCGGCGGTTCTGTTTTTTGAACACAGACCGCTCAGGTGGTTCAGCGGCGCCGTGGTGCTGGTGGGCATGGCCGCGCTGGTGCTGACGCTTGCGCGCTCGGCGGCAATTGCCCTGGTGCTGATCGCGCTGATCTACATGTGGCAGAACCGCAGCCACCGCCTGTTTCCCCTGATGCTGGTGTGCCTTGCCGCCGGGACCGCCGTGGCGCTGCCATTCGTGCCCGAAGTCTATTGGGACCGCATGGGCACGATCTTTGAACAGGGGGCCGACCGAACCTTGCTGCGGCGGTTCTCCTACAACCTGATCGGGCTGGAGCTTCTGTATGAGAACCCGGTCTTCGGTGTCGGCCCCGGCAACTACCCGCATTACTATGCCGGGGATGAATTCCGCTGGTATCCGGGACGGGAGCCGGGGCCGCGGCAGCTGCACAACAGCTACATGGAAGTAGCAGCAGAGCTGGGATTGATCGGCCTGGCGCTGTTTCTGGGGGTGATGCTGACCGCCCTGAAATCGGCGGTTCAGGCCGCGCGCGCCGCGGTGCCAGGCTTGTCGGTTTTTGCCAGGGCGGTGGCCTACGGCTTTGCAGCCTTTTTGATCGCGTCGCTGTTCATGCCCAACGAAGACACTAAGTTTATGTGGATCCTGCCCGCACTCTGTGTGGCGGCCCGGACACTATGCCTTGGGGGAGGCACCGGGACAGCTGGCACAGGCCAGGCGGGCAACGGGGGTGGGGGAAACTGACATGCGGCTGGCTGTCATCGTTACGGAATATCCGAAGTTCACTGAGACCTTCATCCTGCGGGATGTGATGAAATTTCTGGAATTCGGAGGTGACGTCCGGCTCTATCACCTGTCGCCCTACAACAAGTCCGAAGTGCTGCACGGCTTTGCCGAACCGACCCGGGCCATCGCCCGCCACGCCGGGTTGATCACCCCGCGCACGCTTGCGAGTTTCACAGCCCGGCTTGGCAGCATGGCCGGGCCGCTTGCAGTGATCGGCGCGCAGCAGGGCGGCAAGCCGGTTCTGGCCGGGAAATCCGCCGTGGTGTCTGTTGCCGCCTGCGCGATTGCACGCGAACTGGCCGACTGGGGCGCCGATCATGTGCATGCAGAATTTGCGGGTCATCCGGCAACTGCGGCCTGGGTGATCCACCGGCTGACCGGTATCCCGTATTCGGTCAGCTGCCGCGCCCACGATATTTTCCGCACCCAGCGGCTGCTGGCGGAAAAGCTGGGCGAGGCCGCCTTTGTCCGCACCATCAGCAATTACGGACGTGATTTCCTGGCCAGCCACGTCGGCGGCCTGCGAGCTGAGGATATCCAGGTGATCCACTCCAGCGTCGATGTGGAGAAGGTCCCGCAATTAGGACCGCCGCCGCAAGACGGGCCGTTTCACGTGGTCTATGTGGGTTCTCTGCAGGTCCGCAAAGGTGTGGACGTGCTGCTGCGGGCGCTGGCTGCGGTCAAGGTCCCGGACTGGCGCTGCTCGCTGGCCGGCGATGGCCCGGAACGC
Organism: Leisingera sp. JC11; assembly: GCF_040704725.1. Lineage (NCBI taxonomy): Bacteria > Pseudomonadati > Pseudomonadota > Alphaproteobacteria > Rhodobacterales > Roseobacteraceae > Leisingera > Leisingera sp. JC11. Next base: position 97,888 of record NZ_JBFCVS010000006.1, on the reverse strand, counting down.
GCCAAGCTCGAGGCACTGGCGGCGGAACTGGGTCTGGGGCAGCGGGTAGCATTCCTGGGGAAGCAGGATTTTGCTGCAGTCAGTAAACTCTATGAAAGCGCCAATGTAATCGCGGCACCTTCTGTGATCGGCCCTTCGGGACGTACCGAAGGCATCCCCAATGTCGCGATCGAGGGGCTCGCGTTCCAGCGCCCGGTGATCTCCACCAATGTGTCCGGCATCCCGGAGCTGATCCGCCCTGGCCGGACCGGGTTCCTGATTGAGCCGGGATCCGTTGAAGAACTGGTTCGGGCGCTGGGGGACGTGCATGCCGACCCTGAGGCAGCCTATGCCATCGCCTGCCGCGGTCGCCGGCTGGTGGAGGCGGAGTTTTCGCTGGCGGTCAATGCGCGCCGCCAGTTCGACCTGTTCCGCGCCCATTCTGCATCGGCTTTGGGGAGGGCCGCGGAATGATCCTGCTGTTCTGGATATGCGCCGGGCTGATTGCTTTTTCGTTGGCGGGCTACGGGCTGCTGTGGTGCTTTCTGGCCGCCGTGTTCGGGCGCCGGGCGCCGCTGCCTCCGGAACAGCCGCTGCATGCCACGGTGCTGATCGCTGCCCGCAACGAGGAAGCCGCGATCCGGGCCAAGCTGAAGACCGTCCTGGAGCAGGACTGCGGCCCGCACGAGGTGGATGTGCTGGTGGTCTCCGATGGCTCCGAGGACGCGACACTGGAGCAGGCGCTGTCGCTGGACAGCCCGCGTGTCCGCGCCTTTCAGACGCCGGAGCATGGCGGCAAAGCGCAGGCTCTGACTGCCGGGCTGGCCCGGATCGAGGCGGATGTGGTGATTTTCTCGGACGCCAACAGCATGCTGGCACCAGGTTCTTTGCGGCGCCTTCTGGCGCCCTTCGCGCTGCCGGACACCGGCGGTGTCTGCGGCCGCCTGCAGCCGCAGCATCGCAAGGGCCGCGGCGGCTGGCTAGCGCGGGCCGAACGTCTGTTCTGGGCCTATGACTCGGCCCTGAAAGCAGCAGAGAGCCGCCTGGGCGGCGCCGTGTCGGCCCAGGGCACGCTTTATGGCATGCGCCGTGCACTGGTGCCGGAGAGGGTCCCCGGGGATGTTGCTGACGATTTTTTTATCTCAGTGCAAGCTCCCGCGCTGCACCGCCGCCTGGTGTTCGAACCCGGGGCCGTAGCGCAGGAAGCAGTTACCAGCCACACGGGGGATGAGTTCATGCGGCGGGTCCGATCCACGGAACGGGGCTGGCGCGGCCTGATGCGGATGCGTCGGCTTATGAACCCTGGCAAGTACGGGCTCTACGCGCTGCAATTGCTGCTGCACAAGGGGCTGCGGCGGATTGTGGCCTTTCTGCTGCCTGTTCTGCTGGTGCTGAGCCTCTCTGCTGCGGCGGCGCAGGGCGGAGTTTATACCGCGGCCCTGCTGGTGCAGTTGCTGGTCTACGGGGGGGCAGGTGGGGCGCTGCTGTGGCCGCCGTTGGCGCGACTGCCTGGCTCGGGGCTCGGCCGCTTTTTCGTATTGGGTCACGCTGCAATGGCTTTTGGAATCCTGCGGGCGATGGCCGGGGTGCACAGCGTGCGCTGGGCGCCGGCAAGGAGCGTGGCGGATGAGTGACGTCGCGGCCCTGCAGTCCGCAGCGCCTGAACAGCTGCAGACCCGGATCCTGAGCCGCTGGGAAGACGTGGCGGTTCTGGAGCCGGAGTGGCGCAGCATGCACGAGCGCTGCCGCGGGCGCCTGTTTTCTTCCTTTGACTGGCTGGCGGCACAGCACGCGGGATTTGGCCCGCCCGGGGAGCTTCGGATCGTCACCGTCTGGCAAGCCAACCGGATGGTGGCCGCCGCGCCGATGTGCCTGGTCCGGAAGCGTTTCAGCAAGCTGCTGCCCTTCTACCGGCCTCGGGTTTTAACTGGTTGGCTGTGCAACTACGCGGGTTTCTTCGAATTTCTCGCCACCAGCCGAGAAACACTGAGGGCGCTGCTGGACGCCGTGTGCAAGACGGCACCGCGGGCTGGCATCGAACTGGCGTTGTTCCGGGTCTGCACACTTGACGTGTTTACCACCCGCTGCCTGCGCCTTGGTGGGCTGGAGTTGTGGCACGACCGCGTTCAGGGCAGCTCAATCGCGGAGAACCTCACCGATTGGGAAAGTTACTGCCAGACCCGCAGCCGCTCCTTCCGTAAGAAAGTCCGGGTCAGCAGCAGGCAGCTGCACGAGGCCAAGGTGGAGCTGGAGGTGTTTCAGTCGCAGGACGGTGCGCCGGTGCAAAGGATGCTCGCGCTGTCGCAGCGCAGCTGGAAGCAGAAATCGGGAACCGGTCTGGCCGCGCTGCAGGGTGGCGGCGCCTTCCTGGATGAACTGTGGCACCGGCTTGCCGCGCGGGGCTGCGGCAGCCTGGTCCTGATGCAGGTAGGAAAACAGGACATCGCGTCCTTTTGCGCGGTCCGCTGCCGGGAAACTTGGTACGGCTTGTTCTCGGAGTTTGACGAAGCTTTCTCCGATTTGTCACCTGGCCGGTGCGTCATGTACTACGGCCTGCAGGCAGTGACCGGGCAGGGACAGCCCGTGCGCTTCGAGTTCGGGCGCAGGACCCACTACTTGCGGGATTTCGAAACCGGATCGTATCAGGTCCGGCGCTTGCGGGGAGTGCGGCGGGGCAGCCGTGCCTATTGGCTGCTGAAGCTGGAAGATGCCTTGCGGGAACTGACCGGCGTGCGCGGCTTTCTGCCAAACCGGAGGCCGCGGCGGGCCGACATCCTTGCCGATGGCAAGGGGAGGCCTTGATCATGCTGCAGCAGCTTGACACCGCAAATGCAGGAATCCGTGTCAGCTTGGATCAGGTGCTGCCGTCCGCGGTCCGCAGCAAAGTGGAAGCTTTCCTGCAAGATTGCCCGCCTGCAACCTGGCTGCAGTCTCCTGGCTTTACCGCCTGCTGCCCGCCATCGCCGCGTCACCGCTATCTGACGCTGACAGCTTATTATCCGGATGGCCGCATTGCCGGCTTCGGCGTTGCGCGCCTCACCCGGCTCGCCCCGGGGCGGTACTTGGCGAATTTCCGGCGCGGTCCTGTCACCGGAACGCCGGAGGCGCTGGCGCATATTCTGCCTGCGTTTGCGGCGCGGCTGCGCCGGGAGGGCTGTTGCTCGATGCAGCTCAACCCGCGCTGGAGCGGTCAACAGGACGTGCAGCGGGTCTGTGGAGGGCTGGAGGCTGCCGGTGCGGTCCGGCTGCCTTCCGACGCACAATCGCAGCATGCGGATACTGCACTGGTCGGGCTGAACGGATCCGCTGAACAGCTGCAATCCAGGCTGAAGCAGCGCTGCCGGCGGCAAATCCGCAAGTCGCAGAAAGCGGGCATTGAGGTGCGCCCAGCCGCGAGCCTCGAAGAAGCCCTGCAGTTCGAGCCGCTGATGCAGGCCTTCTTCCGCGCCCGCGGACTGGGCCTCGAATCCGTGCCGCCAGTGGCATCGCAATGGCAGATGACCCGCGGCCGCGGGGCGTTCCTGCTTGCCTGGCAGGCGCGCAGGCTGGTGGCAGGACATGTGATGATTGCCGACGGCAGCCGTGCCTTTTGGCTGGTCCTCGCCCGTTGTGATGAAGGCTCCAGTGCCGCTGCGGGGTATCCGCTGGTTTGGGAGGCGCTGAAAATTGCCCAGGCACAAGGCTTTGCGCGTTACGACATGGCCGGGGCCGCAGGTCTGCCCGGGGCTGGCGGCGCACACACCTCTCGTGGCAGCAGAAACCGTGCACAGTTCAAATCCGCCTTCAATCCGGACGTGGTCCCGCTGGTGCCGGCTTATGTGCTGCCGCTGCGCCAGCCTAGCCATACACTGCTGTTCAACCTGCGCCATGCCTACCGCAGGATGAGGACGCGGACGGAGGGGCATGCATGAACGCATTTCAGCCCATTCCCATTTTTGTCTTAGGCCTGCAGCGCTCCGGCACTACTTTGGCTGCCAATTTGCTGGCGGCGCAGCCCGGAATTGCTGCGGTGACGGCTGAGCGTCACCACGGGGTGCATGAAAGCGTCTATTTCTCGCATTTCGCCCCTTCTATGGAGCCCTGGCCTAGCCCCGGCTGGCGCGCCGATGCGGCCGGGCATTTCCTAAGCAGCGAATACTACCGGCTCTGCGGGTTTTCGCGCCATTGGGGAGAAGATGCGGCCGAGGCGAGCGCCAGCCCGGCTGAGTTGTTCTGCCGGGTGATGGAGGCGCTGGCGCGGCGGCAGGGCTCAGCGGCCTGGGTTGAAAAATCGCCGCACCATACGCTGCTGGGGCCAGGCATTGCCAAGGCGGTGCCAAGGGCGCTGTTTCTGTGCGTGAGCCGCCGGAACCCTGGTTTCCTGCGTTCGCGGCTGTGGTCCTATGGCCGCCGTCCTCCGTCCTACCCGCGGCGCGCCCTGCTGATCGGGCGGGCCTGCGCCTCGAATGTGTTTCATCTGCGATGCATGCGCCGGCTGCAGCGGCAGTTGGGCACGGAACGCGTCTTCTGGGCGGAATATGAGGCCTTGTGCGCGGATCCGGGCAAAGTGCTGGCACCGCTGCTGGCGGCTGCCGGGCTAGAGGCGGGCGGCATCCGGCAAACGGAATTTCCCCCGAATTCCAGTTTCGCCAGCCAAAGCCAGCGCAGCCGGGCGCTGACGGCCGCGGATCTGACAGTGGCCAGAGTGTCCGAAGCGATGGCGCGCGCCGTGCCGCAGCCGCTGCTTGCTGCGGCTCAGCGGCGCCTTGCCAGCCAGCGGCCATCAGACTTTCCTGTCTGGGTCTGGCCGTCGGCGGCAAATGGTGCTGGAAGCAGAGCCTGGCCGGGGGATCAGGCAGAATAAGGAGGAGACCGGAATGCAGCCGCTGCGAGTTGAAATCGCCAGCCGCCTGCCTGATTTGCAGGCGCTTGAAGGGCAGCTGGCGGCACTGTCTGCAGCTGCCGGAGCAGGTGCCTATGACAGGCCAGGCTTCTTCCTGCCGTGGGCGAGCGCGGCGGTTTCTCAGGGGCAGAGACCTGCCTGCCTGTGCCTATGGAGGGGCCTGGATCTGGCGGGTTTCGTTCCGCTGTTCCGGCGGCGAGATTGGAAGGCGGCTTTTGCCTGGCGTGCCGGCCCGCCTGTTTACGGCTCTTCTCCTGTCTTCGACCTGTTGTTTGATCCGCAGGACAACCAGGACGAGCTGGCCTGGGCAATGGTGCAGACACTGGAGCGGATGCGCTGGCTGGACCTCACATTTGAAAACCTGCCGGCGGACCACCGTTTGGGCTGCAGCCTGGCGCACGCTTTCGAACAGCGGGGATACAGCGTCGAGCGCAGTGCCGGGTTGGGCTATTACCTGGTTGAGGACGTGGCAAGCGGCGCGGAACTGGAAGCCCAGCTCAGCAGCAAGAACCGCCGCAACCTGCGCGCTGCCGAGCGGAAAATGGCTGCCAGCTGCGATGTCGGCCTGTGCACGCCAGACGATGACCCGGAGGAAGCGGTAAAGGTTTTTCGCGCGGTGGTGGCTGCCAGCTGGAAGAACTGCCCGCGCATGCGCCGGGTCGGTCTGCGGCTGTATGAAGCCCAAATCCGCGGCTGCGCGCGGGACGGAACACTGCGGTTTTGGTCGGTGTCGTGCCAAGGGGAGCCTGTTGCCTTTGTCTTTAATCTAGCAGAGCAGGGCGGAGCGCATCACGGCTACTTCACTGCCATCACCCCCAAGGGCTGCGAGCTGAGCGCGGGGACGGCCCTTATGTACCGGTCCATCAAACTCAGCCTGGACGAAGGAGCCGCGTCTTTCAACTTGTGGTCAGCCCGCCACAACATCAAGCGGATGACCAATAGCCGGATGCAAACTCTCACCCTGAATATCAGCTGCGCCGGTTCGGGTGCGCGGCTGCGCCTGGAGGCTGCCAGCCAGCTGCAACTTCTGCGTCAGGCCTTCAGACCGCAAAAACCGCGGCCGCGGACCTAAGACTAAACCTCAAATCAGAGGGGAATCTTCGCCTGGAAAGTAAGGCTGCCGCCGTCTTCGCCGGAAACATTCCGGGACTGTTTTCAAAGGTTACGGGGTGGGAACTGCAAAGCCGCCGTTGAGTGCACTAACCGCAAGGTCGGGAGTGCTGTTGCGGGTTGCCATGCGCTCCAGGTTGACGATCGTCGACAGCATGATGCGATCATGGCTCCAGTCGCTGGGCCGCTGCAGCAACACGGCGGTTGCCAGCACCACCCCGGCCATCGCCAAAGACACAGCACCCCAGCCGAGCGAGTTCGGCCCCTGCGGCTGGACAGCCGTTACCGCAATGATCCGCCGTTGCAGAGAAGCGCCGCGGCGGGTTTCGCGCCGGTCGACCAGCGCCACCGCCGGGCTGCGGCGGGTGAACAGGGCAGGTCCGCGGGCAGCATGGGCGCAGGCGCGGATCAGGCATTCGCAATAGGCGCGCACGTCGAAGCTGGGCCGCGCCATCAGTGCCTGGTCGCAGGCAAATTCGCGCAACAGCCGCACCTCGCGCCGCCACAGGTAAAAAGCGGGGTTCCAGAATAGCAGCGGGCGCAGCATCTCCAGCAGAAATTCGCATTCGATGTCGCGCTGGCGGAAGTGCTGCAGTTCATGCGCGACAGTCAGGCGCAGGTCGCACGAGTCATTCAGCAGCTGTGTGGGCAGCACCACATAGCGGCAAAACGGCCCGCGGGTGGAATAGGCCACGCGAATGTCGTCGGACACCATCAGCTGCACCCGGCCGATGCGTTTCCAGGCAAAGGCGCCCGCCAGGTTCTGGCGCAGGCGGAAAACAGAGATCGCAACATGCGAAAAACAGATCAGCGCGCCGGCGGCAAAGGCCGCTGTAACCGCCTGTGCCCAGGCCGGCTGCAGGCTGGTGAGGCCGCGCACCGCATCCTCGCGGAGGCCCAGGGTGGCCTCAAACGTGCCCGCGCTCATGCTGACGTTGCCCTGCAGGTACTGCGACACCAGCATGTCGGAGAAATTCGGCGGATGGGCGATGACGAACCGGGTGAAGGCGAGGATCAGCACCGGGGAGGCGGCCAGCAGCACCGTCATCCCGTTCAAGAGCCGCAGCTGCGGCCGGTAGGCGCGCCCCAGCGGACTGCGCGCCAGCGCCTTGCGGGCGGCGAACCACAACAGGGTGCCCGCCAGCAGCAGGATATTCAGATCAATATAGGCATTCAGCAGAACATCAGCGTTCATTATCCCCCAGCCTTTCCTCCAAGAGCGCCCGCATCTCCTCGAGCATCTCGTTGGTCACATCCTCATCATCGACCAGCCGCGCCACCAATGCGGCGGGCGCGCCGTTGAAAAGCTTGCTCGAAAGGTTCTTCAGAGATGTCTTCTGATAGTCTGCCTTGGGAACGGCAGGGCGGTAGACAAGGGAGCGGTCCTTGCGCTCGCTGGTCAGGAAGCCCTTCTGTTCCATGATCTTGAGAACCGTGGCCACCGAGGTGTAGGCGCGTTCCTGCACCTTGTTCAGCTCGGCCAGGATATCGCGCACGGTGCCGCCGCCCATGTCCCAGACGACGGTCATGAATTCCAGCTCAACCTCGGTCAGCAGGGAAGTGTCGTGTTTCTTGCGCATCGCCTCGGCAGTCCGGCTCATGTGATCGTTCCAGTCATGCTAGGGGAAGCAGGCTTCCGTGAAAACTATTTTTTTAGAAGATGCGCGGCGGCGGGGCTTTTGTTGTCAAAATGTGCGCTGCCGCGCGAGTCTTCTCAGTAAGTTGCGGGGTGACGGGCCAGTCCTGAGGTCACAGCTTGGCGCATCGGTTCAGGGTTTTGGCTGAGAAGGCCTTGAAGGGCAGGTTTGCCTTCAAGGCCTGTCCCGATTGTGTTTTGGTTCGGCGCGTCAAGGGCAAGCCGCCTGCGGCGGGGCCTTCGGCCCCCTTGACCCGCAGGGCATCAGACCTTCCAGAAGCAGAAGATGCCCCAGGCGATCGACAGCCCCAGCGGCCACCACAGCGGCATCCCCACCAGGCCGAGCCAGGCCAGGAAGATGTAGGAAGTGCCCAAGAGGCTGATGAACAGCCGGTCGCCGCGGGTGGTGGTGAGGCCGAGCACGCCCTTGCGGGCCGCGCCGCCGGGGTGGCGGATTTCGGCGATGATCAGCACACCGATGGCGCTGAAAATGCCGATGAACAACAGGGCAGTGGGCCAGGTCCAGGCCATCCATGAAAGCATTACACCCTCCCCATCGCGAAACCCTTCGCGATGTAGTTGCGGACAAACCAGATCACGATGGCGCCCGGAATGATTGTCAGAGTGCCGGCCGCAGCCAACAGTCCCAGTTCATAGCCCGCGCTGGAGGCGGTTTTGGTCATGGTGGCGGCAATCGGCTTGGCGGCGACGGCGGTCAGGGTCTTCGCCAGCAGCAGTTCTACCCAGGAGAACATGAAGCAGAAGAAGGCTGCCACACCTACGCCCGCCTTGATCGACGGCACAAAGATCGTCGCAAAGAAGCGCGGGAAGGAATATCCGTCAACGAATGCGGTCTCGTCCAGCTCTTTGGGCACGCCGCCCATGAAGCCCTCCAGGATCCACACCGCCAGCGGAATGTTGAACAGGCAGTGCGCCAGGGCAACAGCCAGATGTGTGTCGAACAGCTCCACCGCGGAATAGAGCTGGAAGAACGGCAGCGCAAACACCGCAGCCGGTGCCATCCGGTTGGTCAGAAGCCAGAAGAACAGCTGCTTGTCGCCCAGGAACCGGTAGCGGCTGAAGGCGTAGGCCGCCGGCAGCGCCACCGCGATGGAGATCACCGTGTTGATCGACACGTAGGCGATTGAGTTGATGTAGCCCCAGTACCAGCTAGGATCGGTGAAGATGGTCTTGTAGTTGTCCAGCGTGAAAGTCTGCGGGAACAGCGAGAAGCCCGACAGGATTTCATTGGTCGTCTTGAAGCTCATCGCCACCAGCCAGTAGATCGGCAGCATGAGGAACAGGATATAGACGATGGGGACGATGGATCGTTTCTGCATCTTGATCCCTCCCTTAGTTCAGGTCGTCCTTGGTCATCAGCGTGTAGAACAGCCAGGAGACCAGGAGCGTGATTGCAAAATAGATGAGCGACATGGCAGCGGCGGGGCCGAGGTCGAACTGGCCAAGCGCGATTTTCACCAGGTCGATCGACAAAAGCGTGGTGGAGTTGCCGGGTCCGCCGCCGGTCAGCACGAACGGCTCGGTGTAGATGTTGAAGCTGTCCATGAAGCGCAGCAGTATGGCGATGGTCAGCACCGTCTTCATCTTCGGCAGCTGGATGAACCGGAACACCGCCCAGTTGGAGGCGCCGTCGATCTTGGCCGCCTGGTAGTAGGCGTCGGGGATCGACACTAGGCCGGCATAGCTCAGCAGCACCACCAGCGAGGTCCAGTGCCAGACGTCCATGGTGACGATGGTCACCCAGGCCGCCACGGGATCCTGCGTCATGTCATAGGAGATGCCCAGCATATGGTTCAGGAAGTAGCCCAGCAGGCCGATGTCGGGCAGGGTGAAGATGTTCCACATCGCGCCGACCACGTTCCACGGAATCAGCATCGGCAGCGCCATCAGTACCAGGCACACCGGCACCCAGAACCCCTTGCGCGGCATCGACAGCGCAATCGCGATGCCCAGCGGGACCTCGATGATCAGGATCAGGAAGGTGAACATGAACTGGCGGCCAAGCGCTGCGTGAAAACGGTCGGAGCGCAGGATCTGCTGGAACCAGTCCAGCCCCTGCCAGAAGAACACGTTGTCGCCAAAGGTCTCCTGCACCGAGTAGTTGACCACCGTCATCATCGGAATGAGCGCGTTGAAGGCGACCAGCGCCAGCACCGGCAGGACAAAGAACCAGGCTTTCTGGTTTTCGGTTTTCATCAGGCTGCTCCTTGTTCGCCGGTGGCATTGGCGGGGGCGGTGGCAAGCCAGCCGTCCACGTAAAGCCGGGTCATGTCCTGGCGGAAGGCCAGATGCACGGCGCTGCCTTTTTCCGGCGCGGCGCCTTCGGTGACGGCGTTGATACGGCAGCCGCCGGCCTCGCATTCCACCACCGTGTGGCGGCCGATGTCAGAGACTTTGGTGACCGTGGCGGGCAGGCCGTGGTCCGCCAGCGAGACGAACTCGGGACGGATGCCGATTTCGGTCTGGCCGTCTGCTGCGCCTTGAATGGGGCCTTCCAGTGCAATCTGCTGGTCTGCGAACACGGCGGCACCATGCTGCAGCTCGCAAGGCAGGATGTTCATCCCGGGCGAGCCGATGAAATGGCCGACAAAGGTATGCGCGGGGCGCTCGAACAGCTCCACCGGCGTGCCGATCTGCACCACCTCACCCAGCTGCATCACCACAACCTGATCGGCGAATGTCAGCGCTTCGGTCTGGTCGTGGGTGACGTAGATCATCGTCGCCTTCACCCGCTGGTGCAGCTCCTTCAGCTTGGAGCGCAGCTTCCACTTCAGGTGCGGGTCGATCACGGTGAGCGGCTCGTCGAACATCACCACGTTGACGTCCTCACGCACCAGGCCGCGGCCCATGGAGATCTTCTGCTTGTTGTCGGGGCTGAGGCCAGCCGCCTTCTGCTCCAGCATTTCGGTGACTTCGAGCATCTCGGCAATCGCCATCACCCGCTGGTGCACCGTGGCCTCGTCCCGGCCGCGGTTCCTGAGCGGGAAGGCCAGGTTGTCGTAAACCGTCATGGTGTCGTAGATCACCGGGAACTGGAACACTTGGGCGATGTTGCGCTGATCCGGGGGCAGGGCGGTCACGTCCTGACCGTCGAACAGGATCTGGCCCTCGGACGGTACCAGCAGACCGGAGATGATGTTGAGAAGGGTGGATTTGCCGCAGCCCGAGGGGCCGAGCAGCGCATAGGCGCCGCCGTCGGTCCAGTCGAGATCGATTTCCTTCAGCGCGTAATCCGAGTCGGATTTCGGCGTCGAAAGATAGCTGTGGCGCAGTTTTGAGAGAGTTATTTTAGCCATTGATGCCTCACGCCGCGCGGCTGCCGTCGGGGGCAAAGAAGTATGCCTGCGCGGGGTCCATGTAGAAGTCGTGCAGCTCACCCACCTGGTAGGGGTGGACGCCGTGGGCCAGCGAGACCCAGCTGCCGGAGCCCATGTCGAAGTGGGCAGAGCTTTCAGAGCCGGAGAGTTCCGTCACCTGCACCTGGCCCGACAGCTGCACATCGGCGCCGTTGCGGGGCTGCGGCAGCACGTGGTGCGGGCGGATGGCGATGGTGTAGGTGCCATCGGCCAGCCCGGCGGCGGCGCCAGCCAGCTCCCAGGTGACGCCCGCGCCCAAGCGGGCCATGCTGCCCTGCTTGGTGATCTCGGCGGTGTTGATCGGCGGGTCGGAGAACACCCGCGCCGCATCGACATTGCCGGGGTTGCGGTAAATCTCGGCGGTGGGGCCGAACTGGGACACCCGGCCGTCGCGCATCAGCGCGGTCTTGCCGCCCAAAAGCAGCGCTTCTTCGGGTTCGGAGGTCGCGTAGACCACCACCGCGCCGCGGCCGGCAAACAGTTCGGGCAGCTGGTCGCGCAGCTCTTCGCGCAGCTTGTAGTCGAGGTTAGCCAGCGGCTCATCCAGGAACACCGCGCGGCTTTCCTTGGCAATCGCACGGGCAAGCGCGCAGCGCTGCTGCTGGCCGCCGGACAGCTCATGCGGGCGACGGTGCAGCATCGGTTTCAGCTGCAGGATCGCTGCAGCTTCCTCGACGCGGCCTTCGATCTCCGACTTCGCCATTCCAGCCACTTTCAGCGGCGAGGCGATGTTTTCGAACACCGTCATATGCGGGTAGTTGATGAAGAACTGATGCACCAGGCTGATGTTGCGCTTCTGGGTGCTGAGACGGCTGACATCTTCGCCATCCATCAGCACTTGGCCGCTGGCCATCGGGTCGAGGCCCGCCATCAGTTTTATGAGTGAGGTCTTTCCGGAGCCAGTGGCGCCGAGGAGGACGTTGAAGTGACCGGGCTCCAGCAGCAGGGAGGTATCCTTGATGTGCTGAATGGCGCCGACGCGCTTGGTCACACCCTTGAGTTCGAGTGCCATCTTGCTTTGACTTTCCGGCAGGCGGCCTGTTCGCGCGCGGGGCAGAGGCGCGCTCTGATCTTGGGGAAAAGGGCCCCGGATGACGGGAAAGAGTCCCCGGGGCCTGATGCAGCCCGGCCAGATGATGGGGATCGCTGGCCGGACCGGGAGGAGGCCTTAGTTGGTTGCCCAGCGAGCCACCAGCTCGTCATAGTTGACGGTCTGGCCCTGCGGCTTCTCGTTCTCCAGCGGAGGCTTGGCGCCGCCATTGGCGTACCACCACTCCGCGTCCTTCTCTTCGTTCAGGCGCGGGCCGCAGCCGCCATAGACATTCGCCTGCTCGTCTGCGCGCTGCATACGGGCCATGGTGATGTCCATTTCCTCGGCCAGACGGTCCATCGCTTCCTGCGGTGTGAAGGCGCCGGAGTTCACGTCACCGATCTGCTGCCACCAGATCTGGGCCAGCTTCGGATAGTCCGGCACGTTGATGCCGGTCGGCGACCATGCTACGCGGTCAGGCGAGCGGTAGAACTCGACCAGGCCGCCCAGCTTGGGTGCGCGCTCGGTGAAGCTCTCGTGGTTCACGGAAGAGTCGCGGATGAAGGTCAGACCAACGTGCGATTTCTTCACGTCCACGGTCTTGGACACCACGAACTGGGCATAGAGCCAGGCAGCCTGGGCGCGTTCCAGCGGAGTGGACTTGAGGAAGGTCCAGGAACCCACGTCCTGATAACCGACCTTCTGGCCTTCTTCCCAGTAGGGGCCGTGCGGGCTGGGCGCCATCCGCCACAGCGGGTTACCCTCGGCGTCGACGGTGTTATTGCCTTCGGACTGCGGCTTCACCATGTCGGCGGTAAAGGCGGTGTACCAGAAGATCTGCTGCGCCACGTTGCCCTGTGCCAGAGCCGGCAGCGACTGGTAGAAGTCATAAGACGCCGCACCCGGAGGCGCGTATTTGCGCAGCCATTCGTCCCACTTGCGGATCGCATAGACCGCTGCCGGGCCGTTGGCGGCGCCACCGCGGGTCACGCTGGCACCGGCCGGGTTGCAGGAGCCGTCTTCCATCCGGATGCCCCATTCGTCGATCGGCACACCGTTCGGCTCACCCTTCGATCCTGCACCGGCCATCGACAGCCAGGCATCGGTCATCCGCCAGCCAAGGTCCGGCGCGCGCTTGCCGTAATCCATGTGGCCATAGATCGCGGTGCCGTCGATTTCCTTGACGTGCTCGCTGAAGAATTCGGCGATGTCCTCATAGGCCGACCAGTTGACCGGAACGCCCAGGTCATAGCCGTATTTTTCCTTGAACGCGGCCTGCAGGTCTTCGCGGTCGAACCAGTCCTTGCGGAACCAGTACAGGTTCGCGAACTGCTGGTCGGGCAGCTGGTACAGGTCGCCATCCGGGCCGGTGGTAAACTGGGTGCCCATGAAGTCATCCAGGTCGAGGCCGGGGTTGGTCACGTCCTTGAAGTCGCCTGCCATCATGTCGGTCAGGTTGTACGCGAGCTGCAGGCGCGAGTGGGTGCCGATCAGGTCGGAGTCATTGACGTAGGCGTCATAGAGGTTCCGCTTGGTCTGCATCTGGGTCTGCACGGCCTGAACGACCTCGCCTTCGCCCAGGATCTGGTGGTTCACCTTGATGCCGGTGATTTCCTCGAAGGCTTTGGTCAGCACTTCGCTCTCGTAGCTGTGCGTGGGAATGCCCTCGGACAGCACGTTGATTTCCATGCCCTTGTAGGGCTCGGCCGCGTTAATGAACCACTGCAGCTCCGACAGCTGTTCATCCTTGGTCAAAACCGACGGCTGGAATTCTTCATCAATCCATTTTTTGGCCGCCATTTCGTCGGCATAGCCAATTGATCCCGCAACCACCGCACAAACGGCTGCTGCGGAGAGAAGATACTTACGCATCCTTTCCTCCCTGAAAGTCTCTTGAGGTCAGCTGCGCATCGGCGGCACCTGACTGGCATAGAGCTTTCATAGGTTGGATTATGTTGTCAAACTAATTTTTTAGTAATTGCCATATATCTGAAATAATTGAGAAATTAGTGTTCGTTTTGGACGTTCGTAGCGAGGCCTCTCCATGCGGCAGCGCAGCATCTGCGGTTGTGACGCAAGGATGGCTTCTCCTATGGCGGGATCGGAAAAAACAGTCGCCGAGCCCAGGCTTTGCGTCTAAGGAGGGCGGCATGACGCAAGACAACACATTCGAGATTTTCCTGACCGCGCCGCCGGGACTGGAGCAGGCGCTGCTGGCCGAGGCCAAGGAGCTGGGTTTTGCTGCCCCCAAGGCAGTGCCGGGCGGCGTCACGGTGCAGGGAGGCTGGGCCGAGGTCTGGCGTGCCAACTTGTCTGTGCGCGGTGCTGCACGGGTGCTGGCGCGGATCGGCGAATTCCGTGCATTCCACCTGGCCCAGCTCGACAAACGGTCGCGCAAGTTCCCTTGGGGCGATGTGCTGCGTCCGGATGTGCCGCTGAAGGTGGAGGTTTCCACCAACAAGAAGTCCAAGATCTACCACGCCGGCGCTGCCGCCCAGCGGGTGGAAAAGGCGATTGCCGAAACCCTCGGCGCCCCGGTCAGCAAGGACGCGGAACTGACGGTCAAGCTCAGGATTGAGGACAACCTCTGCGTCTTCAGCGTCGACACTTCGGGCGAGGGGTTGCACAAGCGCGGCCACAAATCCGCCGTCGGCAAGGCGCCGATGCGGGAAAACCTTGCCGCCCTGTTCCTGCGCGAATGCGGCTTTGACGGCAGCGAACCAGTGGTCGATCCGATGTGCGGTTCCGGCACCTTTGTGATTGAGGCGGCAGAGATCGCCAAGGGCCTGCTGCCCGGCCGCAGCCGCAGCTTTGCGTTTGAGCAGCTGGCAACCTTCGATGCGGACGCTTGGGAAGCGCTGAAGCAGCAGGGCGAGGCGCGCGAAACGGGCATGCTGTTCCACGGCTCCGACCGCAACGCGGGCGCCGTGGAGATGTCCACTGCCAACGCAGAGCGCGCCGGTGTGGCGGACTGCACTCGCTTCGTGCAGGCCGCGGTCAGCGACCTGCAGCGCCCGGACGGTACGCCGGGCCTGGTCATCGTCAACCCGCCCTATGGCGCTCGGATCGGCAACAAGAAACTGCTTTATGCCCTTTACGGAGCATTGGGGCAGGTGCTGACGGAGCGCTTCTCTGGCTGGCGCGTGGGTATTGTCACCTCGGAAACCAGCCTGGCCAAGGCAACTAATCTGCCGTTCCTGCCGTTCGGCGCGCCGGTCGCACACGGCGGCCTGAAAATCCGCCTGTTCAAGACCGGTCCGCTGCCCTGAGGCGGCCGCCCCGGCGGCTCATTTTGTGACGTTTGGTCTCTGTTTCCGGCCTGCGCCCGGCCCGGCTATCCTGCCGGGCGGAGCAATAGGGGAGAGCCATGCAGCAGGCCGAAGATTTCCGCGCAGAGAGCCGCGCCCTGGCAGCCATCCTTGAGGACCTGCCAGAAGCGGAGTTCCACCGCGAAACCCAGTTCAAAGGCTGGACCATTGATCATGTGCTGGGGCATCTGCACCTGTTCAACGCCGCGGCAGAGGCGTCGCTGCGGGGCGAGGACGCCTTTGCCGCATTTATCGCGCCGGTCCTTCGGGACATGCGGGCCGGCCGTTCAATCCTCGAATGCCAGTTTCCCTGGCTGGACGGCCTCAGCGGCCGGGCGCTGTTTTCGGCCTGGCAGGAAGGGGCGGAGCGCTGCGCCGACGCTTTCGCCACCGCTGACCCCAAGGCACGATTGAAATGGATCGGGCCGGACATGAGCGCGCTCAGTTCCGTGACCGCACGGCAGATGGAGACCTGGGCGCACGGGCAGGAGGTGTTCGACCTTCTGGGGCAAGAGAGGCAGGAGCAGGACCGCATCCGCAACATCGCGCATCTGGGGGTGGCGACCTATGGCTGGAGCTTCCGCAACCGTGCGCTGGACGTGCCGGAGCCCGCGCCCTTTGTCCAGTTGACCGGGCCTTCGGGCGCGGTCTGGGAATGGAATGCCCCCCAGGACGCGGTTTATGTCAAAGGCTCTGCGGTGGAGTTTGCACAGGTCGTCACTCAGGCGCGCAGTATCCAGGATACCCGGCTGCAGGTCTCCGGTGCAGCCGCGGAAAACTGGATGCGCATTGCTCAGTGCTTTGCCGGACCGCCAGAGACGCCGCCGGGCAAGGGAACACGCTTCAGGGCGGGCCGCTGAAGTTTAGGCCCCGCGGGTTCTGGAAACCCCGAAAAAGCTGACGCCGTAGGCCGGCGCGGCGGTCAGGGGGCGGCCCAGGCCCTGCTCAGCCCTTCCAGCGTCATGCGCAGCGGATCTGCCAGCGTGACCGGCAGCCCTTGGGCCTCCAGCGCGGCGGCGTAGTGCGGCTGCAGCGGCGCCTCGGCAAGCAGCGCCACATTCTGGCCCAGCCAGTAGGGCCGGGCCGCGGCCAGTTCAGAGCCCAGCAACAGCCCCCAGAGCCTGCCGCGCACAGTGTCCGGCTGCAGCTGTCCCAGCGCGGCCTCGGCCTGCAGTGCCGCCAGCCGGGCCGCCAGCAGTTCCGGCTTGGCGATGCCATCCGCCGCCGCCTCGGCGAGCGCTTCCATGCTGCAGTCACCAGCGGCGGCCAGTGTCATAGGCTGCGCCACCGCTGCCGCCAGCTGCCCGGTCAGCGCGCTTTGGAAGCTGACCGCTTCCTTGGCGCTGACCTGCACCCAATGGGTGACTGCGGTGCCGGGCAGGCAAACCACCCCGTCCCAATCCGGGTTAAGCTGAAGAAAGCCGCGGAGCCTGGCCAGCCCCCCCTGAATCAGCCCGCCTGGCACAGATTGGCTGAGACCCGGCAGGGCATGGATGGTCAGACCTTCCAGCGGCGTTGCCGTCAAAGGCAACTCTGCGGGCACGGCTGGCACCCTCTGCGGCGGGACCAGGGAGCTGCCGCCCAGCACCACCGGCAACGCGTCGCCTGACAGCAAAAGCCGCAAACCTGCTGCCAGCGCAGCGGGGCCGCTGTCCGGAAGCTGCTGCACCTGCGCGGTTCCTGCGGTGCTGCCGGTCACGGTCCAGGCGGTCAGTGTGTTTCCGTCCAGATTTGCGGCCAGCCAGCTGGCGCCGCCGCCGGGAGGCTGCATCATGTTCTCACCCTCTCTGCCATCGCTTTCCTGTGGCTTATGGCGGTGTTTCCGGGTTCCGGCAAGTGCGCTGCCTGCTGGGCTGCGGCGTTGAGTTAAGCGGCAATTGCAGCACAGGCTAATCAGCCGCTCTGCCGCATTTCCGGGAATTGCCTAATGCACTGGCAATCAGCTATCAAAAGGCGAGTGCATTCTTCTGGCCCGGAACCATCAGGTTGAAGGAAAAGCGGGAAACCGCTCGATTGTTGGTGCCGGCCCGCGTGGCGTGGGCTAAGCCTCAGGAAGCAAGGGGCATTCCCGCAATCCTGCAGTGCAACAACAGTCCCGCCTGCACCGTAGCTTTGATTCCGTGACGCCTCCGTCTGCTTCGGAAACAATTCAATCAAAACCCTCTCATTGTTTCCCGGTTTCCCTTTTGCAAGGCATGGTTTTAGGGCTTTTTGCGGGGAATCGAAAATTTTGCGCGCAATTGTCTAAATATGTCTTAATTAGGGCAGAGTGCTGCAATGCACCGCCGCCAGGGGATTGGACGGCAGCAAAAAAATGGCGCGGGCGCGTGGGGGCGCGCCCCGTTTTGAACCTGAAAATCGGTAACGGCACTCCGCAGCCGATGGCTTGCGGACTGTCTGGATGAGATTTGCTTGACCGCTGCATTCAGCGGCGGTCCGGCCGGGCGACCGGCTGGAACGAGGGGTGTGGAATGAAAGACATGGTTCCCGGAGGGGCGGAGCTGTCTTTTGTGCGCGTTGACGCGGAAGGCGGGTGGTCGGAAGTGGCCGCTCCGTTTTTCAAAGCGCGGCACATGCAGGCGGCAAACATGAATGCCTCGCTGAGTGGCCCGTTACCGGCGCGGCAAGCCATAAACGGCTCTGGAGGCGGAGCATACGCAGGGGGCGGAAAACGCGGGCTGGATCTGCTGCTATTGCTGCTGAGCCTGCCGGTGGTTCTGCCGCTTATCGCGCTATGCGCCGCTGCGCTGTGGCTGGAGGGCGGGCGGCCCTTCTACACGCAGGCGCGGCTGGGTCGCGGCGGCCAGACGTTCCGCATTCTGAAGCTGCGCACCATGGTGCGGGATGCAGACCAGCTGCTGCAGCACTACCTGGACGCGGATCCGGCGCTGCGCCGGGAATGGGATGACACCCAAAAGCTCAAGAACGATCCGCGGATCACTCGCGTCGGGCGCTTACTGCGCGCTACCTCGCTGGATGAACTGCCGCAGCTTTGGAACGTGGCCAAGGGTGACATGAGCCTGGTCGGGCCTCGCCCGATGATGCCGGTACAGCTACCGCTTTACGGCGATGCGCGTGCCTATTTTGCCCTGCGGCCGGGTATTACCGGCGCTTGGCAGGTGTCGGTCCGCAATGAGGGCAGCTTTGCCAGCCGGGCGCAGGCAGACGCTGGATACTGGCGGGGACTTTCGCTGGGCCACGACCTGTCGCTGATCTGGCGGACCGTTGGCGTGGTGCTGAAGGGTACGGGATATTAAGGTCTGTGTGGTCTGCTGCCCGAGCCTTAAGGCACAGGCAGCGGACCAGCCGGCCATTGCAGGGAGCACGGTTGTGAAGCATTTTGCGGTACCAGGGGCCTTGACCGCCAGCCCGGTGCAGGACCCGCAGGCGACACGGAAGGAAGATGAGGACGGCATGACCGAGCAAGGCTTCAAGCGGTTCCGCCGCCGTCGCGCGCCCGCGGCTGCCATGCCTTCTGCCTCCGAGGCAGATCGGGAACGCCCCTTGGCTGCGTCAGCCTCACCCGCTTCTGCCCAGCTGCCCGCCACCTTGCCGGAGCCCTGGGACCGGATCCGCCAGGTTCCGTTCGACGGTGGCGCAAAGGAGCAGCGGCGCCTGCCCTTGGTCAGCTGCTTCCGCACCGCGCCTGCGGCCAAGTCCTTTGACCTGCTGCGCACCCGGTTGTTGCACACTCTGAAGGCCCGCGGCTGGAAACGGGTTGCAGTGGCGGCACCGTCGTCAGGCTGCGGTACCACCTTCTCAGCGGTCAATCTGGCACTCAGCCTGGCCCGGGTGCCGGGCAGCCGCACCGTGCTGATGGACATGAACTTCCGCCGCCCCGGGGTGGCGCAGGCCATGGGAATACCGATCCAGGCGGGCATGGGCGCGTTTCTTTCCGGCTCGGCTCCGATGGAGGACTGCCTGTTGCGCCCGCTGCCGTCGCTGGCGGTCGGGCTGAACAGCGCAGCGGACCAGGACGCCGCCGAAATCCTGCACAGCCGCAGCTGCGGTGCAGCCTTGGACGACTTGATGCTGCGCAGTGGTGCGGACACTGCTTTGTTCGACCTGCCGCCGGTGCTGGAGCATGACGATACCGCGGCCTTCCTGCCGCAGGTGGACGGGGTGCTGCTGATTTCCGACGGCACCGGCACAACAGCGGCGCAGCTGGCCGCCTGCGAGAAGATGCTGGCGGGCCATGCCCAGCTTCTCGGGGTGGTGCTGAACCGGGCGCGCAAGTCGGAAAGCCCGCTGCACTGACTGCGCGAATGTCATAGTTTCGCCCGGTTGCTATGGTGTAAAACCGGGCGGCGGCCCGTGCGGGGCCGGCGGCATTGGGACGGGCCGGGCACCCCGGCAGGATGAGAGCAGACAAATGGGGCCGATTTATTCTCTGGGCGACTTCCTTGATATGGTGCGGCGCAGGCTGTTCACCATTGCTTGCGTGTTTGTCCTTGGCTGCCTGGTGTCGCTGTGGTTCGCTGCCAGCCAGCAGCATGAATACGAAACCGCCGAGGTGCTGCAGATCACCCAGCCGCAGATTGCCGGCGAGCTGGCCAAATCCACCGTTGAAGGCTCCTCTGCCCGCCGCATGCAGCTGATCGAACAGCGCCTGATGGCCCGCAGTTCCCTGCTGGAAATCATCGAGAAGTTCGGCCTGTATGCCGATCAGGATGCGCTGACTGACCTGCAGAAGGTGGTGCAGTTGCGGACTGCCGTGCAGATCACCGGCGTTGCCGCTGCGCGCGAAGGCTTTACCGATGACGGCACCATCTCGGTGCTGACCATCACCGCGCGGATGCCCACGGCGGAGCAGGCGCAGCAGGTTGCCAGCGAATTCGGACGCCGCACCATCGAACTCAGCATCGCTACCCGCATTGACCAGGCCCGTGAAACGCTCAGTTTCTTCGCCCAGAAGGAGGCCGCCCTGGCGGATCAGGTCGCCGCGCTTGAGGATGAGATCGCTGCCTACCGCAATGCAAATGACGTGACCCTGCCGGGCACCATCGAATTCCGCAGGGCAGAGATCGCGGCGATGAACGAGGGCCTGCTGGAGATTGCCCGCGAGCGCATCGAGATCCGCCGTGCCGCCGATCAAGCCCAGGCGAAAGAGCGTGCTGCCACCGCCCGCCGCTTGCGGGAAGAGGCTGACCAGCAGCTTGCGACGCTCGACGCGCAAGAGGAGCTTCTGACCCGGCGCAAGGCCGGGCTTGAGGCCTCCTTGCAGACCACGCCCGAGGTTGAACGCCAGTTGGGCGCATATGAGCGCCGGCTGGCGCAGTTGCAGGGAGAACTGGCGCAGATGACCGCCCGCCGCAACGAGGCGGAGGTAGGGTTCCGTCTTGAAACCAGCCATCAGGCAGAGCGGCTGACGGTGCTCGAACCGGCGCCGCTGCCGGACTACCCGGTGACGGGCGCGCGCAAAACCAAGGCGCTGATGGGGGCTGCAGCCAGCCTTATTCTGGCGCTGCTGGCCGCCTTCCTGCAGGAACTGCGCCACCCGGTGCTGCGCACAGCCGCGCAAATGGAGCGCGAAACCGGTCTGGTGCCCGTGGTGTCGATCCCAATAATGGACACCCGGCAGCCGCGCCGCGGGCTGTTCAAACGCAGGGGCACGTAGTTCTAGACGTTGTCCCCCGGGACGGGCAGCGCCGGGAGCGCGTGGTGCAAATACTGATCAGAGCGCTCCCAAAGACGCTGTCATTACCGCGATATCTTTCCAATGCCAGCTCAGTGCCCCAGCGCCTGCCACAACGGTGAACAGCGCATACCCGATATCATGCAGCGGGTCCCAGACGTGATGCCTGCGCGCCAGCCGCACCAGCACCGGGTAGGCCGCCAGCATCGCCAGCCCCAGCGCTGCAATACCGCCCGCAAGCCCGAACCAGGCCACGCCTGCCAGGAACAAAACGGTCTGCAGGCAGGCGCGGGCGGCAGAAAAAACAAAGAACCCGCGGCTGTCGCCCGCCGCCAGCGCCGCCTGGTCATAGGTCATGGTGATCACCGCAGGCGCCAGCGCCAGCGCAATCAGCACCATCATCGGCCCGGCTTGCATGTACCGGTCATCATACAGCAACTGAACCAGCCAAGGCCCGGCCCAAGCCATCACCAAAAGCAACCCGAGGATGCCTCCGGTCAGCCCGCTGCGCAGCTGCCGCTGCCGCCGCAGGTTCTCCGGCGCCTGCCGGGCAGGTTTGTCGCGGTAGACCGGGATCATCAGCCGCTGGTTCACCGCATGGCCCAGCAGCATCGGAAAACTCGCCAGGAAATAGCCGATGTTGTAGATCCCCAGCACCTCCAGCGGCACGAACTTGCCCAGGATCGCCCGGTCCCCTTGCGAGGTCAGGAACCAGAAGGCTGTGGACAGGAAAATCCACTTGCCGAAATGAATGAGTTCCCGCGCCGCCGCCTTCTCCCAGCGGAAGTGGTTGGCGGCTCCGGGCAGGCCATAGTGGCACAGGGCCATCTTGGCCGCGGCCTGAATGACCCCGCCCAGAACGAGCGCGATCACTGATTGAGTCGCCAGCGCCAGCCCGACCATCGCGGCCAGTCCGATGGCCTGGCCTGCCAGATCCAGCGCCGTGACCCGCCCGGCCAGCAGTTGCCGGTGCGCGGTCTCGATCCGGGTCGGGTTGAAGCCGGCAATCGCCAGCCCGGCACCGGCAATGGGCAGGTAGATCAGCAGTTCCGGCGCGCCGTAGAACGCAGCCGCAGGCCAGGCCAGCAGCGCTGTCAGTGCCCACAATCCGAACCCGCGGATCACCTGGATGGTCCATGCGGTGTCCAGAAACGCCGGATCATCGCCACGCTTGTTCTGGGCAATCGACGGCCCGATGCCCACATCCGAGAACAGCGACAGCCCCACTGTCACCACCGTGACCAGCGCCATCAGGCCGAAGGCCTCGGGGAACAGGATGCGCGTGAGGATCAGGTTGGAGGCCAGCCGCAGCGCCTGGCTGCCGCCATATCCGATCATCAGCCAGGAGGCGGAACGCAGAACCCGCGCCACCATCCCCTGACCGGCAAAAAACGAAGCCACCCGCTGCATGTCGGCGCAATTCCCCAAAACCCCGGTGCCGCAGGCTAGGCGGGCGGGGCAGGGGCGTCAATCTTGCGGGCGCCTGCTACGAGCTGGAGCAGTGCAAACGCTGGAAATGCTGCGACAATCCCGGTGCCTGTGCCGCATTCTCCACGCCTGCGGGACAAGCGGCAAGGGGTGCTGGGCAAGCCGCCAATCCGTCGCTAACCTGCCGCGGATACATGCTTTTGCAGGGAAACCGCTGCGTTGAAGATTGCCTATATCCTGAACACCTATCCGCAGCCCTCGCACAGCTTCATCCGCCGCGAGCTGCAGGCGCTGGAGCGACAGGGCGTGGAAGTTCTGCGCCTGGCGATGCGCCCCTCCGGCGCGGCTCTGGCCGATCCCGGCGACCAGGCCGAGGCTGCGCGCACTGAATACGTGCTTCAGGCTGGCGCAGTCCGTCTTCTGGCCGCCTTGGCAATAGAGGTGCTGGCAGCCCCGCGCCGTTTCGCGCAGGCGCTGGCTCTGGCGGTGAAACTGGCGCAAGCCTCGGACAAGGGAGTAATGCGGCACCTGATCTACCTCGGCGAAGCGGCCCAAGTGAAACAGCGCTGCGCGGCGGAG
Source organism: Leisingera sp. JC11 (assembly GCF_040704725.1). Lineage (NCBI taxonomy): Bacteria > Pseudomonadati > Pseudomonadota > Alphaproteobacteria > Rhodobacterales > Roseobacteraceae > Leisingera > Leisingera sp. JC11. Next base: position 74,924 of record NZ_JBFCVS010000006.1, on the reverse strand, counting down.
GGCGTGCAGCACATGCACGCGCACTTCGGCACCAATTCCGCCGCTGTGGCAATGCTGGCGCATGTGCTGGGCGGCCCCGCCTACAGTTTCACTGTGCACGGGCCGGAGGAATTCGACGCCCCCCGCTCGCTGTCCCTGGAGGAGAAGATCAGCCGCGCGGACTTCACAGTGGCGGTCAGCAGTTTCGGCAAAAGCCAACTGAGCCGCTGGGCACCCTTTGGCAAGTGGGACAGCCTGAAGGTGGTGCATTGCGGCATTGAGCCGGAGCGCTTCGCAGATCCCGGGCCGTTGCCCCAAGGACCGCTGCGGCTGGCGGCCATCGGGCGGTTCGTCGAGCAGAAAGGCCAGATGGTTCTGGTCCGGGCCATGGCGCAGTTGGTGCAGCATATCCCGGACCTGCATCTGGCTCTGATCGGCGATGGAGAGATGCGCCCGGAACTGGAGAGGGCCATTGCAGAACAGGGGCTGCAGCGGAACATCACCCTCACCGGCTGGCTGGCAGAGGAGGGCGTGCGGGAGGAACTGGCCCGCGCCCATGCACTGGTGATGCCCTCCTTTGCCGAGGGCCTGCCGATGGTGGTTATGGAGGCAATGGCTGCTGCTCGCCCGGTAATCGCCACCTATATCGCCGGAACGCCGGAACTGGTGCTGACGGGGCAAACCGGCTGGCTGGTGCCAGCAGGGGATGAAACCGCACTGGCCGAGACGGTCCTGGAGTTGTCGCAAACTCCGCAGGAACAGCTTGCCGCCATGGGCCGTGCCGGCCGCGCCCGTGTGCTGGAGTGTCACGATAGCGCCAAGGAAGCGGCCCGGCTGGCAGCACATATCCGCGCCGCCCTCAGGGAATAACAAGGGGCTCCCGCCCGGCTCCGGGCCAAGCCCAAGGCAGCCAAGGGCGGTCTGACGTATTCAGGCATTCGGCGGGTGCGGGAGCGCTTCCAGCGGGGGCTTTCAGCGGCCGCGGGTCCAGCGGCTGCGGGAGGCAAACAGCGGTGACTTCACCGCCAGGGAAACAGCGGCGTAAGTCAGGAGACCAGCCGGATCGCGCAGCAGCAGGTTAACAGCCGTGCCGGCCCCGGCCCGCGGCGTGTCCTCGTTCTGCATCAGCTGCGGATATTTCTCCGCCACTTCCGCCACCCCGGCATTCTGCCGCCGCCGCACTTTCACCAGGTTGCGGAAGCCTTCGACCATCGGCCAGCTGTAGCCTGCCGGAACCTGCACCCGCTCCTGCGGGGCAAAGTTCAGCCGGGCAAAGATGTCATCGGCAATGATATCAGGCCAGTCGCCCCATCGCTGACGGCCCCTGCGGGTCATCGCAAAGATACCGAACCCCGGCACCCCGCTGGAAAAGAACGGCAGCCGCGTCCACAGCCGCGCATAGGCCTGGGTCACCGCGCTTTGGGCCAAGGCTACCTGCGGGCGGCCGCTGGCATAGCGTGGTGCATCAAGGGCCAGCGCCGCGGCGATTTGGGGAATCAGGCCGGATGAAACCAGCACATCGGCGTCCAGATAGATCAGGATATCCCCGCGCGCCGCCGCGTCGCCGGCATTCAGCGCGCCCAGCTTGCCGCCTTCCGGCAGCTCCAGAACCTGCACCTGCCAGCCTTGGGGCGGCACTGCTGCACGGGCCAGTGCCGCAGTGGAATCGGTGCAGCCATTGGCCAGCACCAGCACCTCCGCTGTCATGCCCGCGGGCAGGGAGGCGGAGGCAAAGACCGCCTCGAGGCAGTCTTCAATGTATTCAGCCTCATTGTGGGCCGGGATCAGCACGGACACCCGGGGGGTCATTTCACGGCCTCCAGCGCATTCCAACGGGGGTTCCGATCGCTCAGGGTGCGCAAGGCCCCCCAGCTGCCCCATTTTCCAGGTGCCCCGACATCGGCATAGGCGGTGAACAGGCTGCCGCCAAGCGCTTGCCAGCCCGCCAGCAGCTCCTGATACAGCGCGGCCATCTCGGGGCTGTAGTTGAAATGGGTGAAGAAGCCGGTCAGGGCCTCATCCTCGACCATCGGGCCGATGCCCACCACATGACTGCCGCCCTCATACATGATCAGCTCCAGCCCGTGTTTTTGCGCGACCCCGGCGTGATAGGGCAGCACCCGGCCCAAAAGATCGCTTAGCGTGTCAGCAGCGTCGCCCGAGATCAGCCCGTCGCGCAGTTCCGCCCCGGCCTGGGCGTTGGCCGCATCATACTGGTGCCGCACCAGAAATTCCGATGCCGCCGTGCTCCTCAGCCCTCTGTCTGCCGCCGCCGCTTGGGCGTGCTCCCGGCTGGCTGCAATCCAGGCACGGACCTGTCCGGCGCGCTCCTGCAATCCTAACATGCCGCCGAAATAGCCGGTTACTGCATAGGCATCGAAATAGGCGGCAGGCGCCTGCCGCCCGGCCTGCTCTGCCTTCCAAAGCGGCGCCGTCAGAACCTGTTCCTCCAGTCCCAGCCAGCCGGTCTGCGAGGAGATCACGCGCACCAGCCGGCTGCTGTTTTTGCCGAACACCTCGGTCCAGATTTGCACCACCTCCGCCGCACGGCCGCCGTAGAATTGCATCCAAAGGTTTTCGCCACCCCAGCGGGCCTGTGCTTGCGCATCGGCCCAGGCAGCCTGCTGGAATTGCCAGTTCCAGACCTCGTTGGAATACTCCACGTAAACGCGCAGGTCCTCCTCCAGCCCGTGCTCTGCCAGCCGGGCGAATTGCCGGACGTATGTGTCATCCGCCTTATGCGGCATGGTGAACCAGGGATCCGCACCCAGCCTGTTGGCCAGCGTCAGCATCACTTCCGCCGGAACACCCTTCAGCGCCCAGGTGTAGTCCGAGGGCAGCGGCCGGTCCTCCCATCCCGTTTGCTGCGAGTCATTGGTACCCATCCAGTCCATGAACCGCAGCGCGGCAAAGCCGTCCAGATGGTCCAGCCACAGCGGGTTGAACAGAGCGCCGCCGTCATAGGCGTCCAGATGCTCTACCTTCACGACGGAGATGTTGCGGACATAATCGCCACCGCGGCCCATGCGCTGGATGCGGATTTCCACCGGGCCGGGGCCGGGGGTGAAATCGAACCGCACCTCGCCCTTGCCGTAGCGGACATTTGTGGCCCGGCCAAGAACCTCGACAATGCCCTCCCCCTCAAACCGCAGCACATAGCGGCCCGCCAGCGACGATGCCTCCTCCGGCAAGTCGGTCAAAATCACCGTGCCGATCGAACTCAGCTCAGGCGGGATCGCGGTGGGCCAGCCCGCCGGGTCCAGATAGCCGGCCGCCAGCAGGTCGCCGTGATCTGCCCCTCCCCAGCGCCCAGGCAGAAGGCCGATCCAGGGGCGCGCGGTTTTGAAGTGGTCCAGAAACGGCGCCTGGGTGCTCCAGTCTGCAATTCCTGCCAGATTGATGGCGATGGGCTGGCGGGACGCCGGTTGGGCTGGCGCCAGCGCGCCCTCCAGCACTGCCGCGTTCAGTACGGGCGGGGGGGGATCCTGCGGCAGCGGTGCAGGTTCCGCAGGCAAGGCCGCTGTGCGCACACTGGCTCCCTGGGCTGCGGCCCAGGCGATTGCCTGCAGCCGCGCCGCCAGCTCAGCCGAGGGTGCAGAATAGGGCTTGTCCCAGCGGTCTGTCAGCCGGTGCGGCAGGCCTGCAGGGTCCTTACCAGTCAGCACCGCATACTGCAGCAGGGCCAGGAAGTAGAAGCCCGTGGCATTGGGATGGATATCATCGGCAAAGACATCACGGATGCTGGCCAGCTCCGGCATGGTGCCCGCCTGAATGGCATCATCCAGCCGCGCCATCGCCTGGCCTGCGGGCAGCAGTTTTATGTCACCGCCGGTGGTGGCATTGACTTCTTCCACCACCGTCTGCCAGCGCGGCAGGTCCTGTTCCAGCCGCACCCGCCAAGGAACTTCCGCACCATCGTCAAAGGGCACTTCGGCGCCGGTGCCACTGTCCAGGCTGTGCCAGGTTTCCTGCAGATAGAACTGCACCTCCGGATTGGTGGTGCGCGCCAGTTCATAAAATTGCGTAACCGCCTGTTCGGTTCCGCTCCATTTCAGGTGGTTGGCCAGCGGGATGGCTTCTGTCAGGATCACCGCATCAGCGGGCCGGGTCAGTCTTTCACGTGAATCAACGCCTTCGGCGTTGCCACTGTGCTGCCAGTTGTAGCTGAGCGGTGCACCATTGATGATCTGCGCCTCGACTGCGGCCTCCCCGCGCGCGTCCAGCAGCTGCTCCAGCATTTGCGGATTGTCCGGACCGAACAGTGAATGGCCGATCATCACGACCGAGGTGATCAGCGCCTCCAGCTTCATGCCGGCGCTCCCGCCACGGCCAGACCGGTCCGGGGCAGGCTGCGCACCGCCTGCCAGACGATCTGCTGCACTTTGGCCGCCGCCTCCGGGCTGAACGCCTGCGCCGGTGTGCCGTCCGCGCGGGTCAGCTGGTGCGGCAGGCCTTCCGGCGAGCGCAGATACAGCACCGCGTAATGGGTCAGGGCAATGGCATAGGCCCCAAGGTCGTTAATGTGGATGGTGTCGAGATCGCCTTCAGGCGTACGGGCGAACAGCGATTCACGTGAAGCCAGTCCTGGGATCCCCCCGGCTTCTGCCGCGCGGGCCATCGCAGCCAGCACCTGCCCGCCGGGGATCAGATAAACCGGCTGCTGCGGGTTGCGGCGGCTGTCGGTGCCCAGCAGCTTGCGTGTCCACAGTGTCTCCAGATCGCCGTCAATCCGCTCCAGCCAGCCATCGGGGTCGTCCAGCCGGTGCCACGTTTCATACAGGTAAAGGCGAGGCCGCGGAGAGGCGCCGCGCGCCAGATCCGCCCATTTCGCCAGATACTTGGCCGCATCGAAGTACTTGATCGCATCGCGCAGCTCCACCATTTCGGTCAGCACCACCGCGCCGTATTCGCCCGAGCCGATGGCTTCCCTCGCATCCCGGTAGGCAGGCGTGCGGTTGGCCGTTTCGAAATCGAGGATATCCTCTCCCGGCTCCCAATGCGCCCTCAGCGGCGTGCCGGACCCCAGCTGGCTGTTGAAGTCATGCCCCTCCGGCGCCAGCTGCGCCAGCATATGCGGGATGTCCGGCCCGACCAGCGAATGGCCTAGGTGGAAAACCTTCAGCGGCCCGTCCGGCGGGCTCAGCGGCGGCGGCACAGGAACAGACCGGCTGCGGGTCGCAAATGCCATCAGACCCAGCGTTGCGGCGGCAGCGCCTAGGGCCAGAAACCCGCGCCGCCCCATCATCCGCACCCCCGGATTTCCGCCGTGGTGATGATGAGGCCCGCGCCAACGGTAAACCGCCCGCCAACCGCCTCACCGCGCGAAAACGGCGGCCGGTCGGCGGTGAAAAACGCCTGATAAGCTCCCGTCGCCAGATCAAACTCCAGCTCCATCCCGTCAAACCCGTAAAACGCCCGGCTCAGCGTGTACTGGGCCTTGTAGGCCGCTTCCTTGGCAGAAAAGACCACCTTAGCCATCTGCCCGGGATTGTCCTGCCGTTTCAGCCAAGCCTGCTCCCGGTCGGAACAGATCGCCGGCAGCAGTTCGTCCTTCAGCGGCGTGTCTTCCTCGACATCGATGCCCAAGGCCTGCACCTCGCCTGCTCGCGCCAGAACCGCCATCGCGCAGCTCTTGGTATGGGTGATCGAGCCGACCAGTCCCGCGGGCCAGACTGGCGCCCGGTCGATGCCGACCTGCACCGGGGCAGGGGGCACACCGAGCTGCCGCATCGCCTGATGCACGGCGTCGCGGCCCGCAGCAAACTCGTTGCGGCGTTTTTCCACCGCGTTGGGCGACAGCCCAGCGGCTTCCTCCGCCAGCGGCGCAGGCGGCGCGCCCAACGGATCTGCCCCGGCCAGCGCCACATCGGCGGCAAAAAGCGGCCGGACCAGGGTCAGCCGCTCTGCCAGTTTGCTGTTGGTGTCCGTCATCCGGTCCTTGCCCTGCGGTTTGCCCGCATCGCCCGGCGTTTCGACATCATGTCGCTGCGGTCCGGGGGTGCGGTATCCTGAGGCTTTTCTTCCGTATTTGCCGGGGTGCCTGCAAGCCCCTCGATGTGCACGGCCAGCCCCGCCAGCGTCGGGAAGCGGAAGATGTCGGTGATTGACAGGGTGGATGTGCCCAGTTCTTCGCGCAGTTCCCGGTGCGCCTGCACCGCCAGCAGCGAATGGCCGCCCAAGGCAAAGAAGTTGTCTTGCGCGCCGATGCCGCTGACGCCCAGGATACGGCTCCAGACTGTGGCGATCCTGGCCTGCGCGCCTGCTTCCAGCGCCACCGCCGCGGCGGTCTCAACCCGCGCGGGCTGCGGATCGGGCAGCGCTTTGCGGTCGATTTTCTTGTTCGGCGTCAGCGGGAAAGCCTCCAGCGTGATGATGCGCGAGGGCACCATCACCTCTGCGAGACGGGCTGCCAGCGCCTGTTTCAGCGCGTCCTCCTGCACCGGCCCAGAGGCGGTGATGTATCCAAACAGCTGCTCGCTGCCGGCCGCGCCGCGCGGCACCACAACCGCCCCGGTAACACCCGGCTGCGCCGCCAGTGCGGCCTCGATTTCGCCCAGTTCAATCCGCTGGCCGCGTATCTTCACCTGATGGTCGGTGCGGCCCAGGAACATCAGCGTGCCACCCGCCGTCCAGCGCACCAGATCACCGGTGCGGTAAAGACGACCCGCAGCGAACGGAGCGTTGACGAACCGTTCAGAGGTCAGTTCCTCCCGCTGCCAATACCCCTCGGTGACACCCGCGCCGCCGATGTACAGCTCGCCCGGTGCCCCGGCTGGAACAGGTATTTGTCTTTCGTCCAGCACGTAAACCTGCGTATTGGCAATCGGCGTCCCGATCCCCGATGTCCCGGCGGCGGCGGCGGCGGCGGCGGCGGCGGAAACTTTCTCCACCGTCGACCAGATCGTCGTCTCGGTCGGGCCGTACATGTTGTGGATTTCTGCCTGCGTCGCTTCCTGCAAAGCCTGCACCAGATCGCCGGGCAGCGCCTCGCCGCCCACCAGCAGGTGCTGCAGCTGGCCCAGGCAGGCGCTGGCGTCTGCATCCGCGGCAATCATCCGCGCCATCGAGGGCGTGCATTGGATGTGGCTGACCCCATGCCGCACGATCTGCGCCGCGAGCGAGAAGTCATCTGCCGCCAGCTCCTGCGGTGCGTTCGACAGGCGCAGCACCTCGGCCAAAGGTTTCAGCCCTTCCAGCACCACCTCCGGCGCGATGCCGTAGTCGATCAGGCAGGCGATCTCATCCACGCCGATGCGCTTCAGCTGCTCCACCCGCTGGCAGGCATCCTGGATGGTGCCGAACAGCCCCGAGTCCTCGAAGTAGCGCTCGAAGGCGAAGTCGAGGATTGCCTCCAGTTCCTCCTCCGACAGCCTCCCCAGGTCCATCTCGAACGGGTTCTTCACCCCTTCGGGTTTCTTGAAGGCGGGGAAGGCCCAGGCGTATTGCTTGATCAGCCCGGCAGCGGAGCGCAGGTAGTCCTTCATCGGCTCCCGCGCCACCCGGCGGGCTTCGCCGCGGGTGCCAGCCAGATAGGTGTGCAACATCAGCGTGACCTTGAAATCCGCGGGGTCATGGCCGGCGTCGCGCAGAGCGTCGTGGTAGATGCGGATCTTGCCCGCGACCTCATCAATGCTCTGGCCCAGCAGGTGTGTCAGAACATTTGCCCCAATCGCCCCGGCCTCGCGCCAGGTTTCCGGGTTGCCCGCGGTGGTGACCCAGACCGGCAGCTCTTTGGAGACCGGACGCGGCTGGGTGACGACGGCGTGCTCGCCGCCATCCTTGCGGGGGAAGGCGACTTCCTCGCCGCGCCACAGCTTGCGCACGGTTTCGATGGTCTCGAACGTCGCAGGCTTGTTCGCAGGCGGCGTGTTCTCGGGCCGCAGGATAAAGTCATCCGGCTGCCAGCCGGAGGCAAAGCCGATGCCTGCGCGCCCCGCGGTCAGGTTGTCGATAACCGCCCATTCCTCGGCAATCCGCGCCGGGTGATGCAAGGGCGCCACGCAGGAGCCGGAGCGCACGCCGATGTTCTGCGTCACCGCGGCAACGGCGGCTCCGGTGACTGACGGGTTCGGGTAGGGGCCGCCGAAGGCGTGGAAATGGCGTTCCGGTGTCCAGACCGCATTGAAGCCATGGCTATCAGCGAACTTGGCGCCCTCCAGCAGCAGATTGTATTTCTGCGGCCCCGGCCCGTCGTCATTGCCCCAATAGAACAGGTTGAAATCCATCTTCCGGCCGCTGAGCGCGACCGGCCCCTTGGACAGCTCCAGCCGGCTTTCATCGCTCGACAGCACGAGTTTGAACCCGCGCGACAGAGTCCAGAACAGCTCCAGCACCGAGATGTCAAAGCTGAGGCTGGTGACCGCCAGCCAGGCGTCGCCGGGCTGATGCGGGATGCGGGCGTCCATGCCGGCAAAGAAGTTCGCGACATTGGCGTGGGTGACCATCACCCCCTTGGGCAGGCCGGTGGAGCCGGAAGTGTAGATCAGATAGGCCAGATCGCTGCCGGTGGCGCCGCCGGAGATGTCTTCCTCAGTTGTCCTCGCAGGGACTGTTTCAATGTCCAGCACCTGCGCGTCTGAGACAGGCAGGCTGCTGGCCAGCGCGGATTGGGTCACGATCACCTGCGCCCGGCTGTCGCTGATGTAATGCGCGATGCGGTCGGCCGGGTAGACGGGATCCAGCGGCACATAGGCGCCGCCGGCCTTCATCACTCCCAATGCCGCAAACACAAGCTCCGGTGCGCGGCGGATGTGGATGCCAACATGGCTTCCCGGTTTTACGTTCATTTCACGCAGGCGGCTGGCTACTGAATTGGCGCGGGCGTTGACTTCAGCGTAGGTGAAGCTCTGGTCCTCAAACACCAGCGCGGTGGCCTCCGGGGTCCGGGCGGCCTGCGCCTCAAAAGCCGCGTGGATGGTCAGGTCTGCGGGATAGTCCGATGCGGTCTGGTTCCAGTCCTCCAGCAGCAGCTTGCGCTCGGCCTCGGGCAGGATTGGCAGCTCTGCCACGTTGCGGCTGCTGTCCTCTGCAATGGCGTTCAGAACCAGTTCCAAGCGTGCGGCCAGCAGGTCTGCGGTTTCGTCTGTCAGGGCGGCTGCATCGCAGTGCAGCGCCATGGCGCCATCGGTCAGGGAGACTGTGGCAGCGCAGCCCTCAACCGCCGCATCGCACCCCAGCATAAGACCGAAACCGGGCATAGCCTGCGCCGAAATCTCCGGCGCGCGGGCCACAATGTCTTCGGCAAAGCCGCCGGTTTTGCGTGCCTTGGCAATCTCTTGCGCGCTGCGTTCAACGAGGTCTGCAACGCGGTCCTGCCGACGCGCCTGCAACGGCACCCAGGCGGAGACCAGGCCGGGCAGGCCCTCCATCCCCTCCACCGCCAGCGCCACATCGCCGGCCTCCGTGCCGCTGCTGAGCAGGGCAAAGGCAAGGGCGGCTGCGGCGGCCTGCTCTTGGTTGAGACCGCCGGGCAGGGTGATGTCCCGGCGGCTAAAGCCGCTGCTGCCGGTATCCGAGGCCAGCGGCACCTGCACCGGCTGCATCGCCGCAAGCCGCTGGCGCCAGTGGCTTTCACCGCCCTGGACCGCAGCGAAGCGGGCGGTGAGTGCCTTGGCCTCTGCTGCGGTCGGGGAGGGAACCTTGTCTCCCGGTTTGACCAGCTTGGACATGTCCAACGGCTGGCCTGCAGGAGTGGTCAGACCAGAGAGGGTCAGGGCACCGCTGCCGGTTGCAATTTTTACGCTGGTCTTACTGCTCTCGATCACGGTGCCCGGTGCGCCGCGGCCCTCCGCAACTTCTGCAGCACCGGCCAGCACAACCGCTTCGCCGATGCGCAGCTTGGCAGCGCACAGCGGGTTCCAGTAACCGCCGGTATCAAGCGCCCGCACCAGCCGGGCCAGCTCCTCTGCCGGACGGGCGAAGTCGAGCATTCCGCCCGCCTCCGGGCGGTCGGATTTCCTGAACAGGCGGCGCTGGCTCAGGTCCTGCTTTTGCCGGTTCAGTTCCCCGGTTTCCAGTTGGGTGATGACCTCGCCAAAGCTGTCCATCGCCGCGGCGTAGCATTTGGAGTTGAGACTGAAGGCGGTCTCATCCGCCGCCACATCGAACATCCGCTGGGCCAGGATATCGCCCTCGTCGACGCCGCCTTCGATCAGGTGCCAGGTGATACCGTGCTGCGCCTCGCCGTTGATCAGCGCCCAGTTCGGGGTGTTGAGACCCGCGTAGGCCGGCAGCGGCCCGTCGTGGAAGTTGACCGCACCCTTGGTGGCCTGCGCCAGCACCGCATCCGGGATCACGGTCAGGTTGGCAATCGACAGAAGCCAGTCGAACCCGCCGGTCAGGTCTGCGGGTTTATCCAGCAATTCCAGCCCCTTGTCCGCAGCCCAAGCGCGGATGTCCGCGTCTTGGGACACCACCGCCCGGATCTGGTGGCCGCGGGCCAGCAGCGCATCGGCGCAGCCGATCAGAAGGGATTCATTGCCAATCAGGGCACAGGTGAATGCGGTCATTTCTGCTCCTTTGCAAGCGGAGAAGGGAGGCGCGTTTCCGAAGATGTTGTGCGGCGCGGCGCGATCAGCGCGCGCAGGCTGTGCAGACAGAGATCGCGCAGGAAATGCGGCGGATCAGCCTGCGGCTTGTTCTGAATCAGTCGGCGCAGGCCATAGATCAGGCTGCCGCCGATGCGGGCCAGCGTGGCAGCTGCGGCATAGGCGCGGCCGTGGTTCTTCACGAAATAATGCAGACGCGAGTCGAACCAGTACCCGGGTGTGCGCTGCCAGCCCTTCATGCCGGTGGAGGCGGAGCCGATATGCGCCACTTCGCTGGCGGGCACGTAATGGGTGCGCCACCCGGCGCGGGCGGCGCGGCGGCAGAGGTCGGTTTCCTCGAAATAGAGAAAGAAGGTCTCGTCAAACCCGCCAACGGCCTCGACCGCTTCGCGGCGGATCATCAGGCTGGCACCGGCAGTCCAGTCGACCTGCACCTCCGCCCGCGGCATCTCCATGGCGACGACCCAGGGTTTCAGCAGCCGGGTGAAGATCCCGGTGCGCACGCTGGCCTCGAACTCGCCTGCGACAGAAGGGAAGCGGAAGGCGGTGCGGTGCGGCGCCCCGTCTGTGCCGCGCACATAGGAACCCGCCAGCCCGGCACCGGGATGTTCCAGCAGGAAGTCGCGCAGGGTGCGGATGGTGCTGCCCTGCACAAAGGCGTCGGAGTTCAGGAGATAGTAGAACTCCGGCGCGCTGCCGTCTGCCAGACCGGTGCTGAGGCCGATGTTCATGCCGGCGCCAAAGCCGCCGTTTACCGGCGAGGCGATCACCCGCACCCGGCTGCTGTCCAGCCAGCCGCGGGCCTGGGCCGCGGCATGGATCTGGTCAAAGGAGCCGTCGCCGGAGCCGTTGTCGATGATCAGCAGCTCGCCCGGCAGGTCCTCCAGCTCGCGCAGGGCGGCTTCGGCGGACTGCAGGGTCATCTCCGGGGTGCGGAAATTCAACAGGATGATGAGGATGCGCTGCTGGGCCATGCCGGTCACTCCGCCGCCCGGATTATGCGTGATGGGCCGGAGGCTGCGGCACGGTCTGCGGCATCGAGCCTTGCCTTGACGCCTGCAGCCAGCACGCTGACATTCGGCACCAGCACCATGCTGTCATGGTCGCCCGGCACCTCGGCCACTTCCACAGAGGGCGCACAGCGGGTCCAGTCGTTGTCGTGGAACACATACTCGCGTTCGCTGCTTACCCAATTGCCCCCCGAGACTTGCCATTTACGGTCCAGCGGGGGGCGGAAAAGAGTCAGCGGGCCGTGCCAGGATTTGAGGGCATAAGCTTCGACAGCGGCACGGAAGGCCAGTTCGATCTTGCGGTTGTTGAATTCCGGCAAGGCGCCGTTTTCCGCGGGCTTGGCACGGCGCTTTTCGAATTCCCACGCGATGCGGTTCCTGGCCCATTCGCCCAGGTAGCCTGCACCTTTGCTGCGCAGCTCTGCCAGCTTGATCAGCGCCTTGTCCTGGCGCTTCAGGGCCGGGCGCACCGGCAAGGGCGTGTCCAGCAGGATCAGCGCGGCGGTGTCCTGGCCCTGCTCCTTCAGCTGCTGTGCCATCTCATAGGCGGTGATGCCGCCGCCGGAGAAGCCGCCGAGCAGGTAGGGGCCGTCGGGCTGGACCTGGCGGATTTCGTTCAGGCAGCTGCGGGCGGCGTCTTCGATCCGGTCGTGCGGGCTATCGCTGCCCACCAGCCCCTTGGCCTGCAGCCCGTAGACCGGGCGGTCCTTGCCAACCAGCAACGCCAGATGCCGCAAGTTCAGCACATTGCCGAACATGCCCGCGACCAGGAAGAAGGGCCGCCGCCCGGTGCCGTCGCCGGGGTGCAGCTGCACCAGATGGGTGAATTGCGGCTTTGCTTCTGCGGCTTGCGGGGGGGCTCCGGGCTCTGCGGCGATACCGCCGCCGGTGCGTTCGATGATCCGTTCTGCCAGGGCGGCGACACTGGGGGCCTCGAACAGCACCGACATCGGGAATTCCACCTCAAAGGCGCGTTTCACCTGGGCAAACAGCCGGACTGCGATCAGGGAATGGCCGCCGAGGTCAAAGAAGCTGTCCTCGATCCCCACCTGGCTGACACCAAGGAGGGAGGCAAACAGCGCGGCCAGCTGCTCCTCCACCGGGTTGCGCGGCGCCACGTAATCGGTATCGAGCTGCGGGCGGTCAAATGTCTGGGCCTCTGCCTTGGCTGGTGTGCTTTGGTCCGCCTGGGCGCTCAGCGCGGGCAGGTCGAGGGATGAGACCACCACCTGCGGCAGGCCAGAGGCGACGGCGCGGACCAGCGCCTCGCCGCCCTCGCTGGCCTTGATGCCGTTCGAAATGTTCAGCTGCAGGCGGCGTTCCTCCCGCGACAGCGGCTGCGGCCCGGCGGCAGGCTCCAGTCCCAGCTGGGCTGCTGTGGCGTCCGCGTCGCCCGGCTCCCCGTCAGAGTTGAACCCGCCTGCGAGGCGTTGCATCCGGAAGCCCTCGATCTCCACCAGCACGGTGCCATCCGGATCCGCCAGGGTGACGTCGAATGCCGCGGAAGCGCTGTCCGGGGTGCCGGACAGGCGCATATGGCTGAAGATGCGTTTGGTCAGCGGCGCAAAGACCCGGATAGTCCCATAGGACACCGGTACCCAAAGCGCCTTGCCCTCGTATCCGGGGATCAGCTTCATTGCCCAGCCGGTGGCCAGGTCCAGAAGGCCGGGGTGCAGCAGGCAGCCGTCCTGCGCCGCTGCTTCTGGCAGCGACAGTGACGCTATCCCCTCGCCATCCCCCAGCGCGGCGCGGTCCAGCACCTGCCAGCGCGGGCCGAAGTTAAGATACGCCTCTTGCGGCGAATGCAGGCGCCCGTCTTCTGGCGCCTGCTCCTCCGGGCATCGGGTGAAAATCGTTTGGAGGTTGAGTGCGGCGGGGCGTTCTGCCGCCGCCGCAAAGGCCAGCATAGCCTGACAGTTCAGACGGTAACCATTTGTAAACTTCGAGTAAACAAACAGTTCATAACCATTTTCATTAGCTTCTAACTTTACCAGGGCCTCGCGCGGGCAGGATGCGTCCGCAATCAGAGGGCGCAGGAAGTAGAGATCGCGGATCTCGAATGGGTCCTGCACGCCAATCGCGGCCAGCGCTTCGGCGGCCATCTCGACATAGCCGGTGCCGGGCACCAGAGCAGTGCCATCCTTGGTGCGGTGCTCATCCAGCAGCCAGTCTGCGGTGCTGAACCGGGGGGTGAAGATACGATTGCCCGCGGCGTCGAATGCCTGCTGCTGCAGCAGCGGATGCGGGCAAGGCTCCGGCGCGCTGGCACTTGCATTTGCGTTGCGGTCCGCCATGGCGTCGGCGGCCATGCCTGTGTCGGCCCAGACGCCCCAGTCCACGGCGATGACCCGGGTTTTTCCGCCTGCTCGGTGCTTGGCCCAGGCGTTGAGGTATTCATTGGCGGCGATGTAATCCACCTGGCCCGCAGGCCGGGTCACGGTCGAGGAGGAGGAGAACAGAACCATCAGCTCCAGACTGCCGTCCGGGAACACGGCGTCCAGCGCCCGCAACCCGCTGACCTTGGGCGCCAGCACCTGGGCGATCTGGTCCTCGTCCTTGGCCAGCAGCGGGCCGTCATTGATGACGCCGGCCCCGTGGGTCACCCCGGTGACGGGGCCAAAGGCTGCCTCGGCCTGGTCCCGCGCCTTGCGCAAGTCGCCGCTGTTGCAGACATCGGCGGCCAGCGGCAGCACCGCGCCCTTGCCATCCGCTTCCAGCGTCATCACCGCGCGGATGCGCTGGGCGATGCGGTTCGCCGGGCTATGGCTGGCCAGATAACGCTCCCAGGCGCCGCGCGGCGGCAGGCCATCGCGGGAGATCAGCGAGACCTTGGCGTCATAATTGCGCATCAGGTGACCCGCGATGGTCAGGCCGATGCCGCCATAGCCGCCGGTGATGAGGTAATGGCCGCCCTGTTTGAAGGGCGGGGTCTCCGGTTCGGGCAGCGGCTGCGGGCGCCAGCTGAGCTCGAACCGCTTGTCCCCTCGCCAGGCGGCGGAGGTATTGGCGGGCTCTGCCATCAGCTCTTCCAGCAGGCGCGCGGTGATACCGGCCTGCTCCGGATTGCGGCGGGCAAACAGGCCCTGCGGCGCCTGCGGCAGTTCGATGTCCACCGCGGCGGAAGTCAGCCCCGGCAACTCGCGCGGGATCACCCCCAGGGGTCCTGCGATCATAGCTTTTTCCGGGTAGGGCAGCGCCTCGCCGCGGACCTGCGCGGCGCCGGTGGTGAAGACCGTCAGATGCGCCGGACCGGGCAGATCTGCATTGCCCAGTTCCTGCGCCAGTGCGGTCAGGGAATGGAACCCCATCTCAAGGTTGCGGTCAAAGAAGGAGGAGCCGGGGCGGAAGCTCTCCTGTTCCGTCACCAGCCAGAAATGCGCGATGCGGTCCGGCAGCAGCCCGGCCTCTGCCAGATCCGCCAGCAGCGCGCCATAGGCGGCGCGGCCCTGTTCTGGCGGCAGGACATAGGAAGTGGATGAAAGCTGCGCATAGGTGTCGCCTGCGCGGACACGCACAACGCTGTGGCCCGCAGCCTCCAGCCTTTCGGCAGTGAGGGCCGCGTGGCCTGCCTCGTCCTCGAAGATCAGCCAGCTGTGCGGCTCCTGCTCCAGCTCTTGCGCCACATCCAGCGCGCAATCCGCCAACCGCGGGCGCCAGGCCGGGCGGTAGCCCCATTTGCTCAGATCGTCATGGCGGGCCGGGGTCTCGGCCTCTTCCGCGGCAGCAGGTTTGCCGGGCTCGATGAAATAGCGGCTGCGCTGAAAGGCGTAGCCGGGCAGCGGCAGGCGGTTGCGGCGCGCCTCGCCCCAGATCTGTTCCCAGTCGGCCTCCACCCCGCAGGCCCAGAGCCGGCCGATGACACCAAAGAAGTAACTGTCATCCATCACCTCCTGATCCGGGTGCCGCAGCGAGCTGAGCACCTGGCCCTGCTTCACCGCTGGCGACATCTGCGCCAGTGCGCTCAGCGCCTTGCCTGGGCCGACCTCCAGGAACACGCGGCCCGGGGTCTTGGCGAGGGTCTCGATGCAGGCGGCGTAATGCACGGTGTTGCGCAGCTGGCCGACCCAGTAATCGGCATCGGTGGCCTGCTCCGCCGTCAGGGCTGCGCCGGTGCGGTTGGAGATCACCGGCAGCTTGGGCGCTGACAGGGTCAGGGAGCGGAGGAATTCGCCGTACTCCTTCAGGATGCCGTCCAGCATCCGGGAGTGGGCGGCAATGTCGATGGGGATGCGCTGGTGTTCGACCTCGCGGGACGCCAGTTCGGCGGACAGGCGGTCCAGTGCCTCTTGCGGGCCGGAGACGGCGGTGAGCGCGGGGGCGTTGACGCTAGCAATGTCCAGATCATCTCCGATGATCGCCTCGACCTCGGCCAGCGGCAGGGCAATCGACAGCATCCCGCCCGCAGGAACCGTGTCGAACAGCCGCCCGCGCAAGAGGACCAGATCGATGCAGTCCTCAAAGGTCATCACGCCAGCCAGGCAGGCGGCGGTGTTTTCGCCCATGGAATGGCCGACCAGCGCGGCGGGCTTCACGCCCCAGCTGATCCACAGCTGCGCCAGCGCGTATTCCACGATCATGATCAGCGGCAGCTGCACCGAGGGCTGCTGCAGCTTGGCATTGGCGGCGTCCTCCGCGCCGTCTTCCGGCAGCCAGATCGCGCGGATGTCGTAGTCGAGGCTCTCTTGAAGGTGATCCAGCCCGCGGTCCATCCACTCCGCAAAGACCGGTTCGGTTTCATAAAGGTCGCGCGCCATGCCCGCGTATTGCGCGCCGCCGCCGGGGAACATGAAGACCACCTCCGGCGCGTCGCCCAGCCGGTCATGGGTGAAGACCTTGCGCGGATCGTTCTCCTGCAAAAGAGCAAGGGCTTCGGCGGCGGTCTCCGCCACCAGCACCCGCCGCTTGGCAAAGCCGCGGCGGCCTTCCCTGAGGGTAAAGGCCACATCGGCCAGATCGGCCTCGGGGTTGGCCGTCAGATAGTCCGCCAGCGCCTGAGTGTTGGCGTCCAGGGCTGCCTTGGTCTGGCCGGAAACACAGAGGATCTGGAACGGGAAATCGCTTTCCTCTGACGCGGCGCGTTCCGGGGCTTCTTCCAAAATAACATGCGCATTGGTGCCGCCGACGCCGAGCGAGTTGATACCGGCGCGCCGCGGCCCCTTGTGTGGTGTCCACGGGGTAAGCTCAGCGTTCACGCGGAATGGCGAGTTCTCGAAATCAATGGCCGGGTTCGGCGCTTCATAGCCCAGCGAGGGTGGGAGTTCCTTGTGGTGCAGTGCAAGCGCGGTCTTGGTGAGGCTGGCAACGCCCGCCGCGGTGTCCAGATGGCCGATGTTGGTTTTGACCGAGCCGATGCGGCAATAGCCGGAGTCCTGCGTGGTCGCCCGGTAGGCATCGGTCAGGGCAGAGACTTCGATGGGGTCGCCCAGATAGGTGCCGGTGCCGTGGCATTCGACATAGCCGATGGTGTCCGCCGGGGTGCCAGCAGCCTCCAGCGCCTTTTGCACCGCTGCCGACTGGCCGCCGACGGAAGGAGCGAGATAGCCCGCCTTGTCGGCGCCGTCGTTGTTGATGGCGGAGCCCTTGATGACCGCCCAGATGTGGTCGCCGTCGGCAATCGCATCCTCCAGCCGCCTGAGCGCCACCGCCCCGGCACCGGAGCCGAAGACCGTTCCTTGCGCCCGGTGATCGAAGGCATGGCAATGGCCGTCGGGGCTGAGGATCTCGTTTTCCTTGTAAAGATACCCGCGCCCCTGCGGCAGCTCGATGGTGACGCCGCCCGCCAGCGCCATGTCGCAGTCGCCCTCGCGCAGGGCCTTGCAGGCGTAATGCACCGCCACCAGCGAGGTGGAGCAGGCGGTCTGCACGTTGACCGACGGCCCCTTCAGGTCGAACACATGGCTGACGCGGGTCGACAGAAAGTCTTTGTCGTTGCCGGTATGACGCAACAGGAACATGCCCACGTCATCGACCAGTGCGGGGTTGGAGCAGATGTTGAAGTAGAAATAGCTGCCCATGCCGCAGCCCGCATAGACTCCGATCGGGCCATCGATGCTTTCCGGCGGATGGCCCGCATTTTCCATTGCGCTCCAGGCGACCTCCAGAAACTTGCGGTGCTGCGGGTCGAGGATGGCGGCCTCTTTCGGGCTGAAGCCGAAAAACTCCGCGTCGAATTCGTCGAATCCCTGCAACGGGGCGGATGCAGGCACATAATTCGGGTCCGCCAGGACAGAGGTACGCTCGCCATTTGCCAGGAGCGTCTCCCGGTCCAGAACCTCGATGGATTCGATGCCGCCGCGCAGGTTCTGCCAGAACGCTTCGGCTGACCCGGCGCCCGGCACAGTGACCGACATCCCCACAATGGCAATATCGCCTGCATTAATCCCGGCAGCGCCTCTTGCTGCGGATGTCCCATTCTGCATCGTCAATACCTGACCCCGCTGGCCCTTCGCAAACAGCCCGGCACACCGCAGCCAGTCCGCTTCGCGAAGGTGGCAGGGCCCGCCGGACGGGTTGATTGTCTGATACCGGGGTTCTGCCCGGCGGTCGGCCCGGCCTGTCGGCATGGATCCCCATCTGTTCCGCGGGGCCGGGTGAACTCAAATTTACTTTCGTCAATTCATGCGGCTGTCCTGTGGACGCATTGTGTCAATTTCGGCCGGAAAAAGCGGAAACATTGCGGCATCACAGGATGCTGCGCCCGTTTGGCCCGGCGGTGTCAGGCATCAGCGCCTGCGCACCGCCGAATAGTGCAGGTTTTGCGCGGAACAAGTCGGGGTAGAGCAGCCGCTCGGCGTAGCCCAGAACCGAACCAGCGCACATCCAGGTTATCGGGATCAGAGTGGCGTTCAGCAGCATGTCGACCATGGTGGCGGCCAGGATCAGCGCAACCGGGGCGGCATAAGGCGACACACTGCCGGCGGGTGCGCGGCCTGCAGCATAGGCCAGCAGCACCAGCGGTGCCGCCAGCAGACCCATCTCGGCGATATAGCCGAGCCAGCCGAAGGTGCCGAAGACGATGATCCAGCGCCCGTCCGGGATCGACAGGATCTGCCCGGTTTCCTCATGCCGGACCAGGTTGCGGCCCCAGCCGCCCCAGCCGAACCAGGGTTTCTCGGCGGCGCGGGCCAGCATCTGGGCCTCGTTCTCAAAACGGTAGTTCAGCGAATGCGCCCGCTCGGCGCTGATCGTCCCGGCTTGGGCCACCAGCTCCTCTGTCGGCACCAGCCCGGCGTTGCGC
Source organism: Leisingera sp. JC11 (assembly GCF_040704725.1). Lineage (NCBI taxonomy): Bacteria > Pseudomonadati > Pseudomonadota > Alphaproteobacteria > Rhodobacterales > Roseobacteraceae > Leisingera > Leisingera sp. JC11. The sequence goes on along the minus strand of NZ_JBFCVS010000006.1, from coordinate 56,151 downwards.
AGCATCGGATAGACCACCGCGATCAGCGCCAGCAGCAGGGCCACGCGCAGCTGCCAGCGCAGCGGCGCCAGCGCAACCACCGGCACAAAGGCCAGCGCATAGGCGAGCGAAGCCAGGCTCTTGCACAGCACCAGCACCGCAAACAGGTATCCCGCCGCCAGCGCCAGCCGGACCCGGTCCCCGCCCGCGGCGGTACGGGCCAGTGCGGTGGCCGCCAGCAGCGCCGACATCATGAAGAAGGCCAGCCACAGCGCATGAGGCAGGAACACGATGGGACGGAAACCGCCCTGGCGCATCATCTGGCTGAAGTCATGCTGGAAGAAGCCGTAGACCCAGACATTGATCTGCGGGCTGAAGCGGATCTCGATCAGCGACGGGATGGTATAGACCAGCCCGCCGATCATCAGCGCCAGCAGCAGCTCGCGCTGGGCTTCGGGGGTGGAGAGATACCGGCGGGCCAGCAGAAAAGGGATCAGCACGATCACCTGGTTGATGATCACGGAGCCAAGGTCGCGCCAGCGCAGGCCGGGCAGCTGATCGGTCAGAAAGATGATCGGGTCGGAATTGGCGATTTTTCGGAACAGAATCGGCTCGCCGTTGGTCAGCACGGTGGGCACTACCCCGAACACAAACAACAGCACCAGCACCCGAACCGCAGGGTGCCGCGGCAGCAGCGGCACCGGCCTGCGCAGCAGCAAGACGCACAGCACAAAGGCCATCACCGAGGGGATCGCGAACTTGTCCATGTCCGGCACCAGCGGCAGGTCAAACTCGGCCAGCGGCGGCAGCAGCAGGTAGCCCGCGATGATGCACCACAGAATTGCCCGCTCCAGCGGCAGGCGCCGGAACAGGATCAGGCTGGCCAGCGGCCAGGCCAGCAGCATCAGATAGGCCAACGCGTTGGGCAAAGCCCCGTGCTCCCTCAGTTCCTCGGTATTTGCGTCAAACTTTACCTGTTGCGGGCAGCGCTGTCGCGCGGATTTGCAACAACAGGTTAACAGTGTGCAGCTTTGCCACGCCGGCCGCCTTCCCGTGCCCGGCGGGCTGGCCTGGCCAGGGCGGCGGCGGTATCAGGGAGCGGAACGCAACCGGGGAGTGCCATGTTTTTTGAATTTCACGGCCGCAGGGTTGCGGTGAACATGCCCTCGCGCACCCAGCTGGAGGCCGAGATCCGTGCCCGGTTCAAGGCGGGGCAGGGCTTTGCGCTGGCCACGGTGAACCTGGATCACCTGGTCAAGATGGAGGCGTCGGCAGCGTTCCTTTCCGCCTACCAGGCACAGGATCTGGTGGTGGCGGATGGCCGCCCCATCGTCTGGCTGTCGCGGATTGCGCGGCACCCGGTGGAGCTGATGCCGGGCTCCGACATGGTGCTGCCGCTGTGCCGCCTGGCGGCAGAGGCCAAGGTGCCGGTGGTGCTGGCGGGCAGCACGGAAGCGGCGCTGCAGGATGCCGAAGCCGCTCTGACGGCGGCGGTGCCGGGGCTGGAGATCGCCTGGACCCATGCCCCCTCCGGCAGCTTTGATCCCGACGGCGGCGAGGCGGATCAGATCCTCCACCGGCTGGATGAAACCGGTCCCTGCCTGTGTTTCCTGGCGCTGGGCGCGCCCAAGCAGGAGCGGTTCGCGCAGCGCGGCCGCAAGCTGGCGCCCGCGGCCGGCTTTGCCTCGGTCGGAGCCGGGCTGGATTTTCTCGGCGGCCACCAGAAACGCGCGCCGGCGTGGGTCCGTGCCATTGCGATGGAGTGGCTGTGGCGGGCGCTGTCCAGCCCCAAGCGGCTGCTGCCGCGTTACGCCAAATGCCTGGCTGTTTTGCCCGGGCAGATCCGCACGGCCTGGCGCATCCGGGCGCGCTGACGGCGGGCTATTTGTACTCCAGTATGCCGCGGGCGCTGCCGCGCCAGCGGCGCCAGTAAAACTCCAGCGCTCCGGCGGCTTCGGCGAATTTTCCCAGCACCGTGAACAGCGCGTGTTCAAACCCCATCCGGCGGGACAGGCGCAGAACCTGGGCCGGGTAGATCAGCGCCGCCAGCAACAGAGAGGGGCTGAGCAGCCCACCCATCAGGATGACGGCTGGCAAAGCCGCGCCCCACAGCAGCGCGCGGCGGGTCTCCGCAACCCAGTGGCGCTCTGCCCCGGCGCCGTGCAGCGCCGCACCTTCGGCAAAAGCATGGCCTGCGCGGCGGCTTCGGTTCCACCATTGGCCGAAACGCAGCATCTGCGCGTCATGCAGGGTCATCTCCGCCTCCAGCCGCCAGACCTGCCAGCCGGCCCGGCGCAGGCGCAGGCACAATTCCGGCTCCTCCCCGGCGATCAGCCCGTCGCGGTAGCCGCCCGCGGTATAAACCGCTGCCACCCGCATCAGCGCATCGCCGCCGCAGGCCTTGGCCTCGCCGGCCGGTGTGTCCCACTCCGCGTCGCACAGCCGGTTATAGACGGTGGCCTCCGGGAACCGCTCCCGCCGCCGGCCGCAGGCCACCGCGGCCTTGGGGTGCGCCTGCAGGAAATCCGCGGCGGTGGCGATCCAGCCCGGGACCACCTCGCAGTCGCCATCCACGAATTGCACAAACCCGATCCCGGGCTCCAGCGCTGCCAGCCCGGCGTTGCGGGCGCGGGCGGCGGTGAACGGCTGGCTCAGGTCCAGGTCCACTACTGCGGCGCCCAAATCCCGCGCGGCAGCTGCCGATCCGTCCGTAGAGCCGCTGTCGACATAGACCAGCTGCTGCACCTGGCCTTGCAAGGATCGCAGGCAGCGGATCAGCCGCTCCCCTTCGTTGCGTCCAATGACCACGGCGGCGATGGCGGCGGCGCTCATGCGGCCGTCCCGGCAAGGTAGGCCCGGTATCGGGGCGATCCGCGCAGGAAGCCCTGGCGCTGCAGCTCCGCAATCCCGGCGTCCTCGGCCGCGTCCGCTGACCACAGGCTGAGCTTCGGCTGCGCCTGCATCGCATTGCTGCGCTGGCGGTCCTCGCCGTGCTGGGAGACCGTTTCGGCCTGGATCTGCAGATCCCGGGCCAGGCTGTCGCCGGCAAATTTGTAGTGGCGGATCAGCCCTTCGAAATCCGCAACCCGCACCCCGGCTGAGGCATGCGGATGCACTGCAGCCTGCACGCCGGGGCCGTTGAACACCAGGGGGTGCTTGCTGAGGCAGCAGTTTTCGCCAAAGACCTTGCCGCGCACCCCGCCGAACTGCATCTGCGCGCCGCCGGGCGGCAGCGAGTTCTGGCGCAGATAATAAGCAAACCCGGTGTCCTCAGACGTGTATTCGACAGCCCGCACCGCGCTGATGTCCGAGAAGCGGAAGCTCTGCACCGCTTCTGCGTAGGAAAGCCCGCGGGCGCCGGCCAGCGGGCCTTTGGGAAACATCTCCAGCATTTCTGCCTGCAGGGCGGTGTATCCCTGCTGCGCCAGAAAACGGGTCAGCCCGGCAAGCCCTGCCGTTTCGCTGCCCTCGAACTCGAACAGCTCATCCATGTCGGCAAACAGGCACCAGCGGTCCCGGCCGTAACGGTCTGCCGCATAGGCGCGGAAGGTGTTTTCATAGTCCAGCCAGGGCAGGGGGGAGTGCAGCAGCGTGGTGTCCGGCTCCTGCCGGATCCGTTCGATTGTGCCGTCGGCAGAGCCGTTGTCGAAGAACACGAAGGCAGAGACGCCAAGCCGCCGGTAGTGCTCGAAAAACACATCCAGGTAATAGGCGCCGTCGCGCACCAGGGCGATCAGCACCACCTGATCGGGCGCGGCGAAGCAGCGGGCCGGCCCGTGCAGATGGCCAAGCGAGGCGCGGAACCTGGCGTGATGCGCCATGCGGCTGGCGCGGTTCGCCAGCCTTTGGGTGAATGATCTGCCCACTGCGCCTCCGTTCTGCGCCTGCCCGGAAATCTGCGGCCAGCTTGCAGGCATCCGGCATCGTCTGCAAGTGCCGGCCGCTCAGCGTCATTAACAATGGCAAATGGCGCCGGAAGACACCTGCCGCTGTGCCGTCAGTAGTCCCGCTTGAAAAACAGGCCGACGCCGGTCTCTCCCTCGCTGTCCACCGTGCCCTGAACCGTCAGGCTTTTAGTGATGTCCAGGTTGATGCTCAGCTCGCTGTCGCCTTGGGTGTTGACATTGAAATCGGTATAGACGTTTTCCGCCACATAGCCGCCCAGCCCCAGCTGCCCGGTGCCCAGGTTGTCGGCGCCGATATCCACATCATCCGCACCGGTGGCCTGGCGCAGCTTGCTTTGGGCGCCGCCGCCGCGGCCGCTTAGGGTCAGCGCCGAGCCGGCCAGCCGCGCCAGCGCCAGCGGCGAGATATCCCCGATATTGTCGCCGAACAGCAAGAGCGCCAGCGCCTCTTCGCTGGGGCGCGGCGGGTCGGAGGTCACCTTGATCTCCGGCGCGTCGACCCGGCCGGAGATTTCCAGCGTCGCGGTGCCCTGTTCGGTGGCGGCGGTGGACTTGAACTCCAGATAGGGTTTCAGGTCGCCCAAGAGGGTGATCCGGCCTTCGTCGAGCTCCAGCCGCCGCCCGAGGATGTCAAAGGTGCCGCGGATCAGGCTGATCTGGCCGGAGGGCGAGGGCCGCGCGGTGGTGCCGCGCAGATGGATCTGGCCGCCGAGTTCGGACCGCAGGCCGCGGCCGCGGGCAAAGATCCGCGACGGTGCGCTTATCACGATATCGAGGTCGGTCCTGCCGGAGCCGCCTGCGCCGCCGCTGCCATTGCCGGTCAGCCCGGCGCGGGCGAGCGTTTGGCGCACCTCGCGCGGGGCGCCGGCATGGCGGATCGGCGGAATCGGCGCTGAGGAGACCGAACCGCCCGCCGTGTTGAGGTTGATATTGGTCTCGCCCACATTGACCTGGCCTGCAATCCGGTTGCTGCCCGCCATCGCGCCGGACATCGCCAGGCTGCCGTTCAGCAGGGTTTCATAGGACAGGTGGTCGGTCACCACCACGTCGCCGATGGCGATCTGCAGGTCGCCGTTGAACGGCGGCAGCAGCCCCACCGGGCCGCTGATCCGCACCGCGCCGCCGTCGCGCGGGCGGGCCGATAGCTGCACCTGCGCGCTGGAGCTGGCGATGGAGATTATCGCGTTGATATCATCCACCCGCTGCGCCGCCGCCGGGATGGCAAGGGAGGCACTTGGCACGGAGATGGTGCCGCTGACCCCGTCCGGCGCTGGAACGCCGCGCAGGGCCATGTCGAAATTCGCCGCCCCCTGCATGAGGTTGGGCGAAATGAACGGATTGAGCCCCTCCAGACGCAGGGTACCCCTGGCGGTCACATCGGCGGTGCCGTTCGCCTCGTTCCAGCTGCCCTCGATGCGGCTGTCGATACCAGCCGGGCCGCTGGCGGTGCTGTCCACCGTCCAGGTGCCGTCGCGCCGGGTTGCGGTGCCCGCGGCGGTCAGGCGGCCGGGCAGGTCAGGCACCAGCCTCTGCAGCTCTGCCATCACCGCGTCGAACTTCAGATCGGTGCTGCCGTTGCTTTCCGTGAAACGGGCCTCGGTCTCCACCGCGATTCCACCAGGCCCTTCTGCCTGGACGGTTGCCTGCCATTCGCCGCTGCGCCGCTCTGCGGTGCCCTCGGCGCTCAGCCTGCCGGCCAGCTGCGGCACAAAGCGTTCCAGCTCGTTCCAGGCCGCGGCAAAGGTGAAATCGGCGTCCCCTTCAAGCGTCACCGACCCGTCCAGCTTGGCGCTTGAAGTGTGCGGCCCCTTCAGCTCTGCCACGCCGCTGAACGTGTCGCCTGTCCGGCTGAGGGTGGTGGCCAGCTCCAGCGTGCCGGGCGCCTGCGGCACCAGCATTTCCAGCCGGTTCAGACGGGCGGTGATATCCAGCTGCCCGGCCTGGTTGTTCAGCGTGCCCTTGGCCGTGGCCTCCAGCGCGCTGCCGGTCAGGTTGAATTGGTCAATGGCAATGCCGTTTTCATCCCGTGCGGCCGTCAGGTTCAGCGCGGTGGTGCCTGCCAGCAGCTCATCCGCCTTGGCAATGCCCGCCGACAGGTCCTGCGCCTGCAGCGACAGATCAGTGTCGAACCCGCCGGTCAGCGGGGTGAAGGACCCTTTGACTGCTGCCTGCAAGCCACCGCCCAGCGGACGCCCCGCCAGACCGGAAAAGCGGCCCAGATCCTCTGCCTCAGCCGTCAGATCGCCGCTGACCTTCAGACCCTCTTCCAGCCCGTCAAAGGCCACATCGCCCGCGGCCCGGTAGTCGCTGCCGCGCAGCTCCATGTCCGTGATGTGCAGCGCGCCCGGCCCATCGGTGCTGAGTGTGCCTTCAAAGCGGATCTCGTTGCCGGTGGCCTTGGCCAGCGCCGGGTCGCGGGGCTGGAAACCGCTGAGGCCGGCCGTCAGCCGGCCTTCCAGCGCAAAGCCGCTGCTCTGGTCCAACGTGCCGCGGCCCGTGATCTCAGCGGTGTCCACCAGCGCGCCAGGATGGCTCAGTTGGTTCAAAACCCCGTCCAGAACCCATCGGCCTTCGAGGGTTTTTTGCAGCTGCAGGTCGGCCTTGGCCAGCGTGGTCTGGCCGCCGCCGACGGGCAGGGTGACCGCTGCCTGGCCTGCTGGCGGGGTGATTGCGGTTTTCAGGTTGGCGGTGGCCAGCTTGCCGCCCGCATCCAGCGCCGCGGCGCCAGTGATCCGCAGCGCATTGGTGCGCAAGACCAGCGTGTCCAGCGTCATCGCGCCGCTGCCTTCGCGCAGCCCCTTCACGTTCAGGCGCAGGCCGGGGCCAAAGAACGGGCGGTGCACCGGCGGCAGCAGCACATCAACATTGCCGCTCAGGTCGGCGGAGAACGCAATGTCGCGCGGTGTCTCGGGGGCGGCATCCTGGGGCAGGGGGCGGGCCGCCAGCACCACCTGGCCGCCAAGGCGTTCGGTGCCATTGGTGCTGAAGGTGATGTCGGCGGCGAAATCCGTGACCGGGCCGCTGCCCTTGGCGGTCAGCTGCAGGTCGGGGTTGCCCGGCAGGTCCAGCCCGCGCGAAATCAGCCCGCCCGGGGCCTCATCCAGCGACAGGTCCAGGGTGATCTGCTGTGTTTCATTGGCATAGCGGGCTTCCAGCCGCAGATGGTCGCCGGGCTTGTCCAGCCGCGCTGCCTCCAGCCTGGTGTCCAGCGCGCCGTCCGCCAGCTTCAGCGCGCCGTCGACCCGCAGGCTGGCCGCGGTGCCCGTGAGCCCCTCGCCGAGCTCGATCCGGGCGGCCTTGATCTGGCCCAGCTCGATCGCCACCGGCAGTTCGGGCAGCGCAAATGGCGTGGTCTCGGCCTCCGGCAGCTCCGGGTCCGGCGGCAGCGGTTCGGGTGCGCGTTCCACTGAAATGCGCTCCGCCGACAGCTCATTGACCGAGAACCGCCCGCGCAGCAGCTCCAGCCGGTTCCAGTCCAGCACCGCGCCCTCGACGGTCAGCCAGATGCCTTCCTCGTCAGCCACGGTGATCTTCTTGATCTTGGCCTCAGAGGAGAACGCGCCCTCCAGGCCGGAAACGCTGATATAGCGGCTGTCGCCGGACAGGGTGTCCTCCAGGAAATCAACAAGCAGCCCGCCGGCGTCTTCCTCGGTGGTCTCCTGCGCTGCGGCCGGCAGGACCGTCAGGCCCAGAGCGAGCGTATAGCCAAGAACCTGTTTCAAAACGCCTGTCCTATCCCGATATAGAATTGCAGCCCGTCCTCGCTGCCGCCGTCCACCGGATAGGCAAGGTCGAGCCGGATCGGGCCGATGCCCGCCACATCATAGCGCAGGCCGAGGCCGGCGCCCGAATGGCGCGCGGAGGAGCCGGAAACAAAGCTGTCCGCATCGACAAAGCCGAGGTCGTAAAAGCCCACCAGGGAAATCTTGTCGGTGACCTTGCCCCTTACCTCGGCGGACAGCGCCGCAAAGCTGCGACCGCCCGCGGTGCCGCCGCCCGCCGGCACCCCCAGCGACTGATACTCGTGCCCGCGCACGGTGCCCGCGCCGCCTGAGAAGAACAAGAGGGTGGGGGAGATTTCGCTGAGAGACGGCCCCACCACAGAACCCAGCTGCACACGGCCCGCCAGCACAATCCGGTCCTCCGCGCCCAGCCCGTAATAGGCGCGCGCGTCCCCCTTCATCTGCAGGCCGGACTTGCTGCCGTCAAAGCCGATGAACGGCGTGGCGGCGCCTTGCAGAAAGTATCCGGTGGTGGGGTTCACGCGGCTGTCGCGGGCGTCATACTCGGCGCGGATGCGGCCTGCCACGTATTTGAAACGGCGTTTGCCGAACACGTCCTCAGCCAGGATCGAGGACACGCCCAGGGCCGCCTCGGCAAAGAATGTATCCGAAAACGTCCGCCGCGCGCCGATGGCGCCAAACATGCGGGTGGCAGCGTAATGCTCTTCGTCCAGCCGCTCGGCCTCGGCCAGGTAAAAGATCATATCGTCAGGCCCCAGCTTTGCGGGCCGGTCCAGCCGCACCGCGACGCGCCCGTCGATGTCGTTGCTGCTGCCGATGCCGCTGATGCGCGCTTCGATCCGCAGTTTCTCGGCGTTGCCGAACAGGTTGCGGTGCATCCAGCTGCCCGACAGCTCCAGCCCGTCGGAAGAGCTGACCTCGGCACCGAAGGTCAGGCGGCGCGGCGGCAGGTCCTCCACCTGCGCCACGAAATCCAGGGTGCCGTCCGGGTTCGGCTGCTCCGCCTCGCGCAGGACCACGCTGGAGAACGTGCCGGTGCGGCGCAGCCGGGTGGCGGATTTGGCGATCAGGTCGGGGTGGAACTCCTCCCCGGCCGGGAAGCCCGCGATGCGGCGGATGGCCTCCTCGCGCACATTGCTGTCGCCGGTGATCCGCATCTGCCCGAACCGCAGCCTCGGCCCCGGCGCCAGGCGCAGCTCAGCGTCCAGCCGCGCTTGCAGGTGGTTGGCGGTGATGTTCTGGTCCGCCACCTCGGCTTTGGCATGGCCGCTGCGGCGCCAGGCGCGGACGCCCGCAATGGCGGCATCACGGATCACGCCGGTGCCGGCCGGTTTGCCGGGGGCAAACCCTTCGGGAATCTCGACATCGCTGTTCTGCGGGAATGGCGCCAGTTCAGCCCTGCCAAAGGCAAACTGCGGGCCGGGTTTTACGGTAATCTCGACTTTCTGGACGCTTTTCGGCGGGTTCAGAGGCTGGATCAGAGCCGCCTCGCGCCCGTCCAGACGGATATTCACCACCGGCGAGAAATGCCCTGCATCATAAAGCACCTGCACCAGCGTCCGGTAATCCGACAGCGCCGCCGCCAGCAGTTCCTGCACGTTGGTCTCGCCGCTGGCCGCAATTGAGGCCGAGGCGCCGCGCAGCCGGTCCGCCAGCCCGGCGTCAGCACCAGGCGCTGCCAGCGTCGTGTCCGCCGCCAGGCCGGCAGGCGGCAGCAGGGGAATGAGGCTGAAAGCAAGGGCGCACGCCAAGTGGCGGGGGCGGAAGGGAAAATGCATGTCTGCTCCGGCAGCGGGCGTAAAAAATCCGCCTGAACCCGGCAGGGCGCAGGCGCTTGGGGACGAGCCTAGCACGGGGAAATTGCAGGATGGAACCGGCAAAGCGGCGGCAATCCGCCGGTCTGGCGCAGCGGCGGATTGCCGCGCACGAGCCCGCCCTGCCGGCCCGCAGGCAATGAGCATTGGAAAGCTGAAGGGGATATGTGCTAGATTAATTCAGCTCCAGCGGGCAAACCCGCCGGAGCTGTTACTGTTTAACAAAGAACAAGAGCAACGTCAGGCGCAGCCACCACTCACAAAGCAGCCAGCCTGACTGGAATGATACCACGCATGATTTTACTGTCCATATAATTGTCAGTTTGATAAAGTTGCGTGGTATCATTTCACCCGGGATGGGCCGGGGTGCAGGTATCGAGGATCCGGGAGAGCGGTTTTGGACCGGTTGAAACCAATATTCGAACTTCGCGACATGCTTCACCAGATGGAGCGTGATCTTGGCCTGGACCGGCTGAGCCGGTCTGAGCGGGATGTTTTGCTGGCTGCCAACGCACTTACCGAAACACCGGGGGAGCCGGTGCAGTCCGAACAGATCCGCAATCACCGGCTGGTCAAGGGGCTGGCCCAGGCCACCTTCCACCGCACCCTGAAGTCGCTGCTGGAGCTGGGGCTGATCAAACGGGCCGGGGGCAGCAAAGCCAAACACTATGTGGTGAGTTTCGATCCTGCGGCAAAATGACGGTGCCCGGCCGCGCAATCATCTGATTGCAGGTTTTGAATATGCTGTCTAAACGGGCATCATGATGCGAGTTTTGCAGCGTCTGGCTGATTTCCAGAGTTTTGCGGTAATTACCGCTGTTTATGTCATCTGCCACGGGCTGACCGCCTGGGTGGTTACGCCTGTGCAGGGGATGTTCCTGCCGGAGGTGACGGTCTTTGCCAGCCTTGTCTATCTGCCGCACGGGGTGCGGGTGCTGGCTGTCTGGCTGCTGGGCTGGCGCGCGGTGCTGCCGCTGGCTGCGGGCGCCTTCCTGTCAGAGCTGATGTTCACCGACGCCAATGTGCGCCAGCTGATGGAGCCTGTGCTGCTGGAATCCATCGCCGTCGGCGCGTTTTCGGCCTTTGCGGCCTTTGAAATTGCCGGGCTGTTCGGCTGGAAACTGTATGCCGGCCAATCGCGGCGGATTGCCTGGACCAGCCTTCTGGCGGTCGGCGCGCTGGCCTCCCTGATCAATTCGGCGGGGCAGTCGGTTGTGTTCTCCGGCCTGATCTTTCCCGGCGATCAGCTGCCGGTGATGGCGGTTTATGCCGCGGGCGACCTGATCGGCCTCGCGGTCTGCATGCTGGCGCTGACACTGATCTTCCGCTGGCTGCGCCTGGCGGCCCAGGGGCGGCACCCGCAGGAATAGTCAGGGTCCTGACCCTGGGCCCGCCGGCGGCGGGCCTTGCAGGGTGGGCAGCGGTCAGGGGTAGGGCTTACCCCGCCATCAGCCGCGCCACATCCAGCATCCGGGCGGAAAACCCCCATTCATTGTCGTACCAGCCGAACACCCGCACCTGCTGCTCGCCGGCCATGCGGGTTTCCGGCCCGGCAATCACCAGCGATTCCGTCCGCGCGCGCAGGTCGGAGGAGACCAGCGGCATATCGGTCCAGCCGATCACACTGGAGGCCGCCACCCCTTCGCGCAGGGCGGCAGTGAAGTCCGCCCCGCTCATCGGGGTTTTCAGATGCGCCACCAGATCCACCGCCGAAACACTGGCGGTCGGCACCCGCACCGCGGCGCCGCTGACGCGGCCCTTCAGATGCGGCAGCACCTCGTCGATCAGATGCATGGCAGAGGTGGTGGTCGGCACCATCGACTGCGCGCCGCCGCGCGAGCGGGCGAAATCCCCCCGCGGCGCATCCACCATCGGCTGCGAATTGGTGTAGCAATGGATCGTCGTCATGTGCGCGGTGTCGATGCCGGCGATCTGGTCCAGCAGCTTGACCAGCGGCGTCAGCGCATTGGTGGTGCAGGAGGCGTTGGAGACAATCCGGGTATCCCCCAAACTTTCCTCGTTGGCGCCCAGCACCATGGTCAGCTCAGCCGCGGGGGAGGGGCCGGAGATCAGCACCTTGGCGGCCCCCGCCTTCAGCCCGCGCTCTGCCACATCCGAGGTGCGGGCGATGCCGGTGCATTCCAGCACCAGATCGACGCCCGACAGGTCCACCTTGGTCAGGTCGGGCTCATGGCTGACCGGAATGCTGCGCCCCATCACCTGCAGCGCATCATTGCCATACTCGACCGGATGCGCGAAGGGGCCGAAGGTGCTGTCGTACTGGAACAGATAGGCGCACATGTCCAAGGGCGCGATATCGTTGATCCGCACCACCTCGATGCCGTCGCCGCGCGGTGTGGTCAGAATCTGGCGCAGGATGGCGCGGCCGATGCGGCCGAATCCGTTGATAGCAAGTTTCATGCGCAATCTATGGCAGGCGCGCCGGCGCCGCTCAATCCGCCGCTGCCGGGAAAATGATCACATTTTCCAAGAGGATGTTTCAGATTTATGCGTCAAAGCCGCGGATCCGCCAAAGCTGTTCCTATTTGCGGCAGATGACCTGCGCGTAATAGGTGCCGGTGATATTGCGCACCATTGTGTCCAGATTGACGCTGCAGCCGGTGGCCGTGCGGATGGCGCGGACCGCTTGGCGCGCCGTCAGCACCGCGGGCGGGCGGAAGGCCAGGTGCTCCCGGTTCATCCGGGTGGCGCTGTAGCGGCCCGGGGCGTCCTCCACCGGCGCCACCACCCAGTCGCGGCCCAGCACAGTAACTTGCTTGCCTTCCACCCCCTTGGCCCCGGCAGCCGGGGCCAGTGCGGCGCAAAGGGCTGCCGCCAATGCAGTCTGTTTCATCATCGAAATGCTCCTGCGGAAATCACTGGCATCAGCCTAGCGCAGGGCCGGGGCTTTGCAAGGACGGGATTCCGGCGCGGTGCGTCAGAGGTGGTCCACCGCTTCCGCCTGGCGCAGCTCTGCCGCGCACAGCTGCAGGCCGCGCAGCAGCCGCTCGGCATCCGCCTCCGGCTGCGATCCCCGCGGCGCGGAGCAGCCCGCCACGATCGGCGTTTGGCCGGGCCGCGACACAGGCACCGCATAGCCGGTGATCCCGGCCTCGAACTCGCTGTCCGTCAGGCAATAGCCCTGCTCCCGCGCCTCCGTGACGCGCTCCAGAATGGCGGCGGAGTCGGTCAGCGACTGGCTGGTGTGGCGCGGGATCTCCGCTTCTGCCAGCACCGCTGCCGCCTTTTCCTCCGGCAGCCCGGCCAGCAGCATCCGTCCCAGGCTGGTGTGCGCCAGCGGAATGCGGGAGCCGGCGGTGAAGCCATAGGTGATATGGCCGTGGTCGACGGTGGATTGCGCCAGCAGCAGAACCCGGCCCTGGTCCAGCATCGCCAACGTCACTTCGATCTGCATCTGCCGGGCATGGCGGTTCAGCACCGGCTGCACCCGGCGGCCGAACTGGTTGGCCTGCAGGAACCCGCCCGCCAGCGCCAGCACCCGCGGGGTCAAGGACAGCATCCGCCCGTCCTGACGCAGATAGCCCGCCTGCACCAGCGTGAGCGCGCCCCTGCGGGCGGTGGCCCGGTCCTGGCCGGTGCGCCGGGCGATCTCGGCCAGGGTCATGCTGGGGGTTTCCGCGTCAAACACCGCCAGAACCGCCAGCCCCTTGGCAAAGCTCGACGAAATATTCCTGTCCTGTTCTGCCGTTGTCATGCCGAAGCCGCCCCGTCCTGATCCTGAAAACGCCGCTGCCAGCAGCCGCTTTGTGCGAATGTTCGCTACAATGTTCGCTTTGCGAACGCTGTCAAGGCGCAAAGGCACCGCAATATCCAGAATGCGCAAGGGGTTGCGGCAAAAATCTCCGCCGGCTGGACGGCGGGGCATTTCCGGTGCAATTTCAAGCAGCTCGCTATCCATGAGGCCGCCCATGGCAGAAGATTTCACATCCGGCAGACTGGCCCGCCTGGGGCTGCTGACACCCGAGGACTGCCGCAAGGCGGCGGAGATCTCGTCGCGCGCGCAATTTGACGGGATCGAAACGGTGCGGGTGCTGTTCCCGGACCAGCATGGGCTGTTGCGCGGCAAGACGGTGATGGCAGAAGCCTTTGCCTCCGTCTTCGACCGCGGCCTCAACGTGCCCGCCACCCTGCTGCTCAAGGATACCTCGCACCGCACCGCCTTTCCGGTCTGGGAGGATGGCACGGGTCTGGATGGCCCGATGCAGGGCGCAGGCGACGTTCTGCTGGTGCCGCGTCCCGAGACCTGGCGCGCGTTGCCCTGGTCCGGCCATTCCGCCTGGATCTTCTGCACGCCGGTCTACCCGGACGGCCGGCCCATCCCCTTTGCGCCCTGCGCCGTGCTGCAGCAGCAGGTGGAGATGCTGGCGGGGCAGGGCATGGCCGCCACCTTCGGGCTGGAGGTGGAGTTCCACCTGTTTGAGCTGGCCGACAAGTCCGCGGCCCACTCCCAGGCCACCCGTCCCGGCGCCCCGGTGCAGACCCGCAACCTGACCCAGGGCTACCAGTACCTCACCGAAACCCGCTATGGCGAGGTTGAGGGCATCCTGGACCTGTTGCGCCGCAACGCCCAGAAGCTCGGCCTGCCGGTGCGGTCGGTGGAAATCGAAATGGGCCCCAGCCAGGTCGAGTTCACCTTTGCGCCCGACAGTGCCATGGCGCAGGCCGACGCGATGGTGATGTTCCGCACCATGGTCAAGGAGGTCTGCGCAAGGAACGGCCTGCACGCCAGCTTCATGGCCAAGCCGCGGCTGGACAATGCCATGGCCAATGGCTGGCACGTGCATCAGTCGCTGCAGGATTTGGCCACGGGCCGCAACCTGTTCATGCCGGAAACCGCCGGGATGCTGACCCCGCCTGCCAGCGCCTGGATGGCCGGCCTGCTGAAATACGCCTCGGAAACCTCCCTGCTGATCGCGCCCACGGTGAACAGCTACAAACGCTACCTGCCGTTCCAGCTGGCCCCCAGCCGCATCGGCTGGGGCGAGGACAACCGCGGCGCCATGCTGCGCGCGCTGATGCAGCCCGGCGACCCCGCCAGCCGGATCGAAAACCGCGCCCCGGACAGCTCCGCCAACCCCTATTACGCGCTGGCCGCCCAGATCATCGCAGGCGCCGCCGGGATCCGGGAGGGGCTGGAGGCCCCGAAACCCACCCTCTCGCCCTACAGCGAGGACGCCGCGCGCCTGCCGCGCTCCCTCGGCCAGGCGCTGGAGGGCTTTGCAGGCTCAGCCCTCTGCCGCGAAGCACTGGGCGCGGAGACCGCCGATTACCTGCTGCAGCTCAAGACCTTCGAATGGGAACGCTACCTGGATACCGTCAGCGAATGGGAGCAGGCGGAGTATTTCAACCTGTTCTGAGCTCCCGCGGGGCAGCCGCGCGATGCGCAAAAAAAACCTATCCGATCCGGGAATGCCGTCTTGATCGCCAGCCCCGCCCGTTGATAGCGTATACCCGCGTATGCGAGGGGCAGCCCCTTGCCATCCGCGGCGCCATTTCCGGCGGCCTGAGACATTGAAACCCGACGCCTCTTCGAAGGAAAACACCCCCATGAAATACACTGAGGAACACGAGTGGCTGCTGCCCGAGGGCGACCTGATCACCGTCGGCATCACCGCCCACGCGGCTGAGCAGCTGGGCGAGGTGGTCTATGTCGAGCTGCCCGAGCCGGGCACCGAAGTCTCCAAGGATGACGAGATCGTGGTGATTGAATCGGTCAAGGCGGCCTCTGACATCCTGGCCCCGCTGGACGGCGAGATCGTCGAGGTGAACGAGGCGCTGGCCGATGATCCGGGCAAGGTGAACGAGGACGCCGAGGGCGACGCCTGGTTCTTCAAAATCAAGCCGTCGGACCTGTCGCCGATGGACGACTACATGGATGAGGCCGGTTACAAGGACTTCATCGGCTGATTTTTCCGGCCTGCCGCGGCTCTTGCGGCAGGCCCGGCGCCGCGGTGATCACGATCCCGCCAGCGCCCTATGCACCCGCCGGTTGCGGGCTACTATCCGGTCATCGCCAAACACCCGCGCTCAGCAGGAGGTGCGCCATGACCGGATTTTCGGGGCTCAAGGCCCTTTTCATCAACACATCGCTGAAAAAGGATGGCAGCAAAAGCCACACCCGCCTGCTGATGGAGGCATCCTCCGCCATCATGGACAAGAACGGCGTCAAGACGGAGCATCTGCATATGCTCGACCACACGGTGCCGCCGGGCGTCTATCCGGACATGACGGAACACGGCTGGGACCGCGACGACTGGCCTGCGATCTGGGAAAAGGTGAAGGCAGCACAGATCCTGGTGATCGGCACCCCGCTCTGGCTGGGTGAGGAAAGCTCGGTCTGCCGCATCCTGATCGAGCGCCTGTACGGGATGAGCGGCGAACTGAACGGCAAGGGCCAGTCGATCTATTACGGCAAGACCGGCGGCACGGTCATCACCGGCAACGAGGACGGCATCAAGCACACTGCGATGACGATCTGCTATGCGCTCAGCCATCTGGGCTTCACCATCCCGCCGCAGGCCGATTGCGGCTGGATCGGCGAGGCCGGGCCGGGGCCGTCCTATGGTGACGAGGTGGAAGGCAAGCCCGCCGGTTTCGAAAACGAGTTCACCCAGCGCAACACCACGATAATGACCTGGAACCTGATGCACCTGGCCGCAATGCTGCGCGATGCGGGCGGCTACTCGAACGAGGGCAACGACCGCAACGCATGGTCGGCGGGCTGCCGGTTCGACTATGAAAACCCGGACTACCGGTCATAGCCGTCCGGTCGGCGCTCAGTACCCGCGCTGCCGGTCCACCTCATGCAGCAGCTCTTCGTCCGCTTCCAGCCGCCGCAGGTTCTCCACCACGTCCTTCAGCGCATCGCCCAGGTGCCAGCCGGAGACATGCGGGGTGATCGTCACCTGCGGGTGCGCCCACAGCGGGTTGTCCGCGGGCAGCGGCTCTTGGCTCACCACATCCAGCACCGCATGGCCGGGCGTGCCCTTGCCCAGCGCTGCCAGCAGCGCCGGTTCATCCACCAGATCGCCGCGGCCCGCATTGATCAGCGTGGCGCCCGGCTTCATCGCCGCCAGCGTTTCCGCATTCATCAGCCTGCGGGTGGCGGGGGTGGAGGGCAGAATCGAACAGACGTAATCGCATTCGCCCAGCATCTGATGCAGCGCCGCTTCGCCATGGCGGCAGTCGACGCCCTCGATCTCCTTGGGCGAGCGGCTCCAGCCCAGCACCCGGAACCGCATGTCCCGCAGCAGCTGCGCGGTCATGCCGCCGATATGGCCCAGCCCCAGCACGCCGACGGTGGTTTCCGCCGGTCGCCCCGGCGCCAGCGGCTCCCAGGCGCTGCGGGATTGCGAGGCCGTGTGCGCCGCCATGTTGCGCTGGCCGCGCAGCACATAGGCCAGGCAGTACTCCGCAATCTCATGCGCAGGCTCCAGCGGTCTCAGCCGGGCCACCCGCACATGCGGTGCCAGGCTGGGGTGCGCCACGATGGTATCCACCCCGGCGCCCAGTTTCTGCACCAGTTGCAGGTTCGGCAGCTGTTCAGGCAAATCGCCCTTCAGCGCGGAAACCGCCAGCACGGTGATGTCTTCCAGGTTGCCAGGGTCAGAGACGGGCCGGATATCTGCGCCGGGCGCCATCGCCCGCAGCTGTTCCGCCATCTGTTCCTCGGTGTACCAGCCGTCGTGGCCGATGCTGATCAGCATTGCCATGCGCGTTCCTCCCGTCGCCGCGTCCCTGTTGCCGGACTAAGCCACGGTTTGCGCCAAAGAGGAAGCCGGTTTCTGCCCTGGCCGCAGCCCAGGGTCAGTCCAGGCGCCGCACCAGGATCTGGTTGCCCTCGCCGCGCTTGGTCTCAAACAGTTTCAGCGTGGCTATCAGCTCGCTCAGCTTGCGCTTGCCATAGCTGCGGGTGTCGAAATCCGGAAACGCCGCGGTGATATACTGGCCGATCTGGCCCAGGGTGAACCATTCGTCCTCCTGGCCGATCGCATCCATTGCCCGCACCACCAGCTTGGCCGGGTCCGGCAGTTCCGAAGGGGCATGGCCATTGCCGTCTTCCTTCTTCGGCTTTGTCTTGGCTTTGCCCGGCTCCTCCAGCAGGTTCTCCACATAGATGAACCGCTTGCAGGCCTGCACGAAGGCGGCCGGCGTCTTGCGCATGCCCATGCCGAACACATCCACCCCCTGTTCGCGGATGCGGCTGGCCAGCCGGGTGAAATCGCTGTCCGAGGAAATCAGCACAAAGCCGTCGAAGCGGCCCGAATGCAGGATGTCCATCGCGTCGATCACCAGCGCGATATCAGAGGCGTTCTTGCCGGTGGTATTGGCAAACTGCTGATGCGGCACAATCGCCAGCGCCGCCAGCTTCTCCTTGTTCCAGCCCTGCGGCCCGCCGCCGGCAAAATCGCCATAGATGCGGCGGATGCTGGCCTCGCCGAGGGAGGCGATCTCCTCGAACATCGCCTCGGCGTATTTGGCGGAGATATTGTCGGCGTCGATCAGGACGGCCAGAAGGGGCGGTTTGGCTGTAGCGGGCATTCGGGGTCTCTGCTTCGTGTTATTGGGCCGCCCCGCCGCGCACAATGCCGCTGCAGGGTCGCTGCCGGTTGGTCAGGTCCTGCGTCAGTGTGAAGGAAGGGTGTGGCGATAGAATGGCAGGGGTGTGGCAGCGGCCCGGTGCACAGGGGGTGCACAGGGGGTGTACGGATGCCGCCCCCTCCGAATTCCGGGCTCAGACGAACGGATCGTCCGGATAGCCTACACGCGCCAGATAAAGGCCATGGCCCGGGCAGACCGGCCCGCAGGCCGCCCGATCGCAGGCCTCCAGCGCGGCTTTCACGTCCGCCGGTTCCCAGGCCCCGGCGCCGACCCGCTCCAGCGTGCCGACAAAGCTTCTGACCTGGTTGTGCAGGAAGCTGCGGGCGCGGACGTGGAAATGGATTTCCGGCCCGGAGAAGCCCTGCACCCGCTCCACCGTCAGCTCGTCCAGCGTCTTGACCGGGCTGGCCGCCTGGCAGATCGAAGAGCGGAAGGTGGTGAAATCATGGTTTCCGATCAAGTGGTTGGCGGCCTCCTGCATGGCCTTCGCGTCGAGGTCATGGCTCAGCTGCCAGACCTGCCCTGCGTCATGGGTGGCAGGTGCGCGGCGGATCAGGATGCGGAACAGATACTGCCGCTCCACGGCTGAGAACCGGGCGTGCCAGTTGTCCGCGACCCGCGCGCAGTCCACGATGGCCACCGGATCGGGCTTCAGGTGGTAGTTCAGCGCCTCCGACAGGCGGAACGGGTCCCACTCCTTGGTCAGGTCGCAATGCGCCACCTGTCCCAGCGCATGCACACCGGTATCCGTGCGTCCGGCCGCAGCAATGGTGTGCTCCCCCGGCTCCAGCCGCGCCAGCGCAGCCTCGATCGCGCCCTGCACGGACGGCAAGTCCTTTTGCCTTTGCCAGCCGGCAAAAGGCTTCCCGTGGTATTCGACTTTCAAAGCAAAACGCGGCATGGCCGGGCAACTAGCAACAGGGCGGGGCCGGGGCAAGCCCCGCGTGCGGAGATGCTCTGTTGCGGACGACCGGGGTTGTGGATCGCCGGCACCAGCATGTTATGAACGCAAGCGCTTGCCGCGGCTGCGGCTGGTATCCCGGCGGCATGCTGCCTATCTTGTCAGCAGCAAGAACAGAGCAGGATCAGGGCCTTGGTGATAACCTCCCTTGCAGATGGGGTGATAAGCGGGGTGGAGAGCGCCGCCAGCGGCCTCTCCTCGGCGCTGTTCGACCGGCCCTTGCGCCTGGGCGTCACCGGGCTCGCGCGCTCCGGCAAGACGGTGTTCATCACCTCACTTGTCGCCAACCTGATGGACCGGGGCCGGATGCTGCAGCTGAACGCCGCGCGCGAAGGACGGATCGAGGCCGCCTTCCTGCAGCCCCAGCCCGACGACACCGTGCCGCGGTTCGACTATGAAAACCACCTCGCGGCGCTGACCGGGCCGTCACCGCATTGGCCGGACAGCACAAGGGCGGTGTCAGAGCTGCGTCTCAGCCTCAAGGTGCGGCCCGCCGGCCTGCTGGCGGGCCTGCAGGGGCCGCGCACGCTGCATCTGGATATTGTCGACTACCCGGGCGAGTGGCTGCTGGATCTGGCCTTGCTGGACAAAACCTACGCCGAGTGGTCAGCGGATGTGCTTGCCCGGATAGCCAGCCGCCCGCAGGCGGCCCGTTTTTTGGCTGAACAATCCAAGGTTGTCCCCGCAGGGACACATGACGAACCGCAAGCCCAGGCGCTTGCCGCCGCCTTCACGGACTACTTGGCCTCCGCCCGCGCGGCGGGGTTCTATGATTGCACCCCGGGGCGCTTCCTGCTGCCCGGCGATCTGGAAGGCTCGCCGGTGCTGACCTTCGCCCCCCTGCCGCAGGACGGCAGCGCCCCGCGGGGCAGCCTGTGGCGCGAAATGGACCGGCGCTACGAGGCCTATAAATCCAAGGTCGTCAAACCCTTCTTCCGCGACCACTTTGCCCGCATCGACCGGCAGGTGGTGCTGGTGGATGCGCTCTCGGCAATCCATTCCGGCCCGCAGGCGGTAGAGGACCTGCGCCATGCGATGACCGATATCCTCAGCGCCTTCAAACCGGGCCGCAACCATTTCCTGACCCGGCTCCTGGGCGGAAAGCGGGTGGAGAAGATCCTCTTTGCCGCGACCAAGGCCGACCACCTGCACCACGCCCAGCACCCGCAGATGACCGCCGTCATCGAGGCCCTGACCCGCGAGGCGCAGGACCGCGCCCGCTTTGCCGGCGCTGAGACTGCGGCGCTGGCACTGGCCTCTCTGCGCACGACAACGGAAGAAATGCGCAGCCACAACGGGACCGAGCTGCCCTGCGTGCGCGGCACTCTGCTGGAGACCGGCAAACAGGCGGCCTTTTACCCCGGCGCGCTGCCCGAGGACCCAGCCCAGCTGCTGACCCCTGCGCGGCAGGGAGCTGAGCGCTGGCTGGAGGGCGACTATCAGGCGATGGCCTTTGCGCCCGCGCCGCTTACTCTGAAACACGGCAGCGGTCCGCCGCACATCCGCCTGGACCGCGCCGCAGACTTCCTGATCGGAGATGCCCTGTGACCCTGTCCCTGCGCCCCGCCACGCCTTTGGATGCCGGAACGGTTGGGGATATTCTCTACCGGTTTCAACAGGATACCGCTTGGATGCCCAAGCTCTATTCCTCCGCCGAGGTGATCTCTTTCTGCGGCGTCATGATCGATCGCGGCTGGGTGACTGTGGCGGAACGGGGCGGGCAGATCCTCGGGTTTCTGGCCCGCAAGGAAGACGAGGTCTGCTCGCTCTACCTTGCACCCGACGCCTGCGGCCAGGGTGCAGGCAAGATGCTGCTGGATGCGGCCAAGGCGGCTGCGCCGCGGCTCATCTTGCGAACTTTCACGGCGAATGAACGGGCGCAAAAGTTCTACCAGCGCGAAGGATTCTCCGAGACCGGCCGCGGCGATGGCACGAACAACGAGGAAGGCCTGCCCGACATCGCCTATGAATGGCGCGCAGCACGGGAGGCCGCTGCATGAGCAACAAACCGGTCCTGTTTGATCTGGAGGAGGAGGCCGAGGCGCCCTCCGTTGCGGAGGCGCCGCCGGTCCCTGATCCGGCTTTTCTGGCGGCCCCGCCGGCCGCAATGGAGCAGGCCGCTCGCATTGCAGCCCGCAGGCCGTCGCGGCTGGCGCGCTGGTTCTGGGCGCTGCTGGTTGCGGTGGTTGGCGCCATGGCCTCGGTCGCGGCTTGGGACTTTGCCGCCGGCTTGATCGCCCGGGTGCCGGTGCTCGGCTGGGCCGTCAGCGCCGGGCTGGCCATGCTGCTGCTGCTGGCGCTGGCGATGGGCTTGCGCGAGCTGGCCGCGCTGTCGCGGCTGCGCCGCGTCGATGCCCTGCGGCATCAGGCGGCAGAGGCTGCGGATCTTGCCTCGGCCCGCGCTTTCACCGCCCGGCTGGAGGGCTTCTACAAGGGGCGCGAGGATCTTACCTGGCACCAGGCCCGGCTGGCGGAGCGCCAGGCGGACATAATGGACGGCGACGCCTTGCTGCTGCTGGCAGAGGAAGAGCTTCTGGTGCCGCTGGACGCGCTGGCCCTGCGCGAGGTGGAGGCCGCCGCCCGGCAGGTCGCGACAGTGACCGCGCTGGTGCCGATGGCGCTGGCGGATATACTGACGGCGCTGGTCTCTTCGCTGCGCATGATCCGCCGGGTGGCGGGGATTTATGGCGGCCGCCCCGGTTTCTTCAGTTCCTGGCGGCTGACCCGCGCGGTGCTGGCGCATCTGGCTGCCACCGGCGCAGTGGCCGCGGGCGATGATCTGCTGGAGCCGGTGCTGGGCGGCTCCGTGCTGTCGAAACTCTCCCGCCGTTTCGGCGAGGGGCTGGTCAACGGTGCTTTGTCTGCCCGCGTTGGCATCGCTGCGATGGAGGTTTGCCGCCCGATGCCGTTCTCGCCGCAGCACCGGCCCAGCACCCGCAAGGTGGTCCAGCGGGCGCTGACGGGTCTGTTTTCAAAGGAAAAATAGGCGGCGTTCAGAACAGTTTGGGCGGCTGGTCCTTGGGCTGGCGCATCGCCACGACGCCGGTGCGGAAACCCTCGCCGATGCGGTCGGCCAGGGCGCTCCATTGCAGCGCGGTGCGCTCCGGCAGTTCCGCGCGCAGCACCTCGTGGAACAGGCCCAGCCAGATCGGGAAGTGCTCTGCCTTCACGTCGGGCCGCGAGACATGCACCCGCATCGGATTGCCGCTGTAGCTGCGCTCGCGCAGGATCGCATTGCGCCAGAAGCCTGCGATCTTCTCCTCATGCTCCGGCCAGTCGCTGACATGGGCGGCAAACACCGGACCCAGCACATCATCGGCGCGCACCTGCATGTAGAACACCGCCACCACGCGGGAGATTTCCTCTGCGGTGATCTCGAACCGCGCCAGCGGGTTCTGTGTTTCGGTATCGGTCATTGTCTGCTCCGGCCTGCTTTGGCCTGTAGATAGGTGGAAGCCAAGCCGAGCGGAAGGGTAAAGGCGCATCTGCCGCAGCTCCAGCTTGCGGCGGCGCTGGCGCCTGCGGCCGCCACCGCTATGGTGAGCGAGGGATTTGTCAAAAAGGCATTCATTGATGGCGGAGAATGCGAAGAGGGTGCTGGTTTTAGGCGCCTATGGGTTTATCGGGGCTGAGGTGGTGCGCACCCTTCGGGCCGCTGGAATGCGTGTGACTGGCCTGGGACGCAGCACCGCGCAGGCAGCGCGGGTGCTGCCGGACGTTCCATTCAAGCAGGGCGACCTCTTGCAGCTGTTGCGGCCTGAGGGCTGGGCGCCGCTGCTGCAGGGCGCGGACGCCGTGGTGAATTGCGCGGGGGTTCTGCAGGATATGGCGCCGGGTGAACTGGAGGCCGTGCATCACACCGCCATCGCAGCCCTGGGCACGGCCTGTGCGGAGCGGGGCATCGCGGTAGTGCAGATTTCAGCGGCCGGGGCAGGTCCGGACGCGGGGACAGAGTTCATGCGCAGCAAGGGGCGGGGGGACGCAGCCTTGCGGGCCACCGGTGCGCCGCTGCGTATCCTGAAGCCAGGGCTGGTGATCGGGCAAAACGCCTATGGCGGCACGGGGCTGCTGAGAATGCTGGCAGCGGTGCCGTGGGTGCAGCCTGTGGCGCTGGCAGACGCGCCGGTGCAATGCATCGGCATGGCGGATCTGGCGGCGGCGGTTGTTGCTGCGCTGCGCGGTGATCTGCCGCAGGGCACCTATGACCTAGTGGAGGATCAGCCGCACAGCCTGGAAGATGTACTGGCAGAGACCCGCAGCTGGCTGGGGTATGTACCGGCAAGTCTGGTGCTGCGGATCCCGGGCTGGCTGCTGCCGCCGGTTGCAGCCTGTGCCGACGCTTTGGGGCGGCTGGGCTGGCGCTCTCCGCTGCGCTCCACCGCAATGGCCGAAATCCGCAGCGGTGTGCGCGGTGATCCCGCACCGCACCGGGCTGCCATGGGGCAGGGGATTGCACCGCTCCAGACTATCTACAAATCGCTGTCTTCCGGGCGCGCGCACCGGCTGGATGCGCGAATGGCACTGCTGATGCCGGCTGCCGTCACGGTACTGAGCCTGTTCTGGCTGGCCTCGGGCTTGATTGGTTTATGGCAGATAGAGGCTGCGGTGGCGGTGCTGACGGATGCGGGATGGGGCAGCCTGCCGGCGAAAGCCAGTGTTGCATTCTGGTCGCTTGCCGATATTGCGCTGGGGCTGGCCATCCTGTGGCGGCCCTGGGCCGCGCGGGCCTGCCTGGGCATGGTGGCGGTCTCGCTGATCTACTTGGCTGCAGCCACTGCCGTCACGCCGCAGATGTGGGCGGATCCGCTGGGGCCGCTGGTCAAGGTGCTGCCAGGGCTGATGCTGGCGCTGATCACCCATCAGCTGCTGCAGGAGCGTTGAGATGGAGCTGGACCTGATCTTGCGCTGGTTGCATGTCATAGGCGCCTGCGTGCTGCTGGGAACCGGCGCGGGCATCGCCTTTTTCATGCTGATGGCACACCGTACGCGGGACGCGGCGCTGATTGCCCACACCGCCAGCATCGTGGTGCTGGCAGACCTGTTGTTCACCGCCACGGCCGTGATTGCCCAGCCTGTCACCGGCGGGTTGCTGGCCTGGCGGCTGGGCTGGCCGCTGAGCGCCGGCTGGCTGGCGCTGTCGCTGGGGCTTTATGTGCTGACAGGGCTGTTCTGGCTGCCGGTGGTCTGGATCCAGCTGCGGCTGCGCGACCTGGCGCGGGCGGCAGCGGAGGCGGGAGGGGCGCTGCCCGCGCGGTATCACCGGCTGTTCGCGATCTGGTTCGTCTGCGGCATTCCCGCCTTCGCCGCGGTGCTGATGATCCTCTGGCTGATGCTGGCGCGGCCTGATCTGGGCGTGTGGCTGGTGCGCTAGCCCTTGCTTATTGCCGGGCCGCAGGCCGTGCAGCGCCCGTCCCGCCCCCCATCGGGGCGGGCGCTGCCCTCATCAAAATGCGGCACATCTGCCGCTTTACCCTCCTGCCGCACCGTCCTATAAGGCGGCTCATGTCCCTATTCGCGGCCATCATTATTCGAATTATATCCCCGGCGCTCTGAAACCATTGAGCCGCCGGGCAAAGGCGCTTGAGCCATCGCGCCGAACCGAATATCCCAATTTCCGACCTTGATCATCCAAAGGACGCCCCCGATGTGCGCCGACACGCCCCAGACGCCTGACTACAAAGACACCCTGAACCTGCCGAAAACCGATTTCCCGATGCGCGCGGGCCTGCCCAAGCGCGAGCCTGGCTGGCTGGAGCGCTGGGCGCAGATCGGCGTCTACGACAAGCTGCGCGAGAAGGCCGCCGGGGCCAAGGGCACAGACGGGGAACGCAAGCCCTTCACCCTGCACGACGGCCCGCCCTATGCAAACGGCCACCTGCACATCGGCCACGCGCTGAACAAGACCATCAAGGACATGATCGTGCGCTCGCACCAGATGATGGGCTTTGACGCGCGCTATGTGCCGGGCTGGGACTGCCACGGCCTGCCGATCGAATGGAAGATCGAGGAGCAGTACCGCAAGAAGGGCAAGAACAAGGACGCGGTGCCGGTTGTGGAATTCCGCCAGGAATGCCGCGCCTTTGCCGACGGCTGGGTCGATATCCAGCGCGAGGAGTTCAAGCGGCTGGGCATCACCGGCAACTGGGATGATCCGTATCTCACTATGAACTACCACGCCGAGGCGGTGATCGCGGATGAGTTCATGAAATTCCTGATGAACGGCACGCTGTATCAGGGCTCCAAGCCCGTGATGTGGTCTCCGGTCGAGAAGACCGCCCTGGCCGAGGCCGAGGTCGAATACCACGACAAGGAAAGCTTCACCATCTGGGTGAAGTTCAAGGTGGCCGAGGCTGGCGGGTTTGTGGCCGCCGACGGCGAGGATGCTGATTTCGCAGGCGCCGACTCGGCGATCGTGGCACAGGACCTGGAAGGCGCCCATGTGGTGATCTGGACCACCACGCCCTGGACCATCCCCTCGAACAAGGCGGTGGTGTACGGCGCGGACATTGCTTATGGCCTTTATGAAGTGACCGGCACCCCGGAGGAATGCTGGGCCAATACCGGCGACCGCTTCCTGCTGGCCGACAATCTGGCGGCAGAGGTGTTCAAGCGTGCCCGCCTGGGCGAGGACCAGTACGCGCGCCTGCGCGGCGTCTCCGCTGACGAATTGTCCAGCCTGTCGCTGCAGCATCCGCTTGCAGGCGCCGAAGGCTCGAACGGCGAATGGGACGGCATCCGCGACTTCCGCGCCGCCCCCTTTGTGACCGACACCGAAGGCACCGGCTTTGTTCACTGCGCACCCAGCCACGGTATGGAGGAATTCGAGCTCTACCGTGATCTGAACATGCTGGAGCAGATGATCACCTACAACGTGATGGACGACGGCGGCTTCCGGGCTGACCTGCCGTTCTTTGGCGGCACCTACATCCTCAACCGCAAGGGCGGTGAGGGCGATGCCAACAAGACCATCATCGACAAGCTGGTTGAGGTCGGCGGCCTGCTGGCGCGCGGCAAGATCAAGCACAGCTACCCGCATTCCTGGCGCTCCAAAGCGCCGATCATCTACCGCAACACGCCGCAGTGGTTTGCCTCTGTCGACCGCAAGCTGGACGACGGCATGGATGAGATGGGCAACAGCATCCGCGAGCGCGCGCTGCGCTCGATCGACGAATTGGTGAAATGGTGGCCGCAAACGGGCCGCAACCGCCTGCATTCGATGATCGAAAGCCGCCCTGACTGGGTGCTGTCGCGCCAGCGCGCCTGGGGTGTGCCGCTCACCTGCTTCACCAAGAAAGGGGCGTTGCCGACCGATGCGGACTTCCTCTTGCGCAACGAAGACGTGAACAAGCGCATCGTTGCGGAGTTCGAGGAACACGGCGCCGACGTCTGGTATCAGGACGGCTTCAAGGCCCACGTGCTGGACGGCATCGTCGATGCGGACGCTTATGACCAGGTATTCGACGTGCTGGACGTGTGGTTCGACAGCGGCTCGACCCATGCCTTTGTGCTGCGCGACCGCGAAGACGGCACCGAGGACGGCATCGCCGACGTCTACATGGAAGGCACCGACCAGCACCGCGGCTGGTTCCACTCCTCGCTGCTGCAGGCCTGCGGCACCAAGGGCCGCGCGCCTTACCGCAACGTGGTGACCCATGGCTTCACGCTGGACGAGAAGGGCATGAAAATGTCCAAGTCGCTCGGCAACACCATTGTGCCGGAAGAGGTCGTCAAACAGTACGGCGCCGACATCCTGCGCCTGTGGGTGGCCCAGACCGATTACACCGCCGACCAGCGGATCGGCCCGGAAATCCTGAAAGGCACCGCCGACAGCTACCGCCGCCTGCGCAACACCATGCGCTTCATGCTGGGCAGCTTGGGCGACTTCAGCGAGGATCAGCGGGTTGAGCCTGCGGATATGCCCGAACTGGAACAGTGGGTGCTGCACCGTCTGGCCGAACTGGATCACAAGGTCCGCACCGGCTACCAGTCGTTCGACTTCCAGGGCGTGTTCTCGGCGGTCTTCAACTTTGCCACCGTGGATCTGTCGGCCTTCTACTTCGACATCCGCAAGGATGCGCTCTACTGCGACGGCGACACCCTGAACGCCCGTGCGGCGCGCACCGTGCTGGACATCCTGTTCCACCGCCTGACCACCTGGCTGGCGCCGATCCTGGTGTTCACCATGGAAGAGGTGTGGCTGGAGAAATACCCGGGTGAAGGCAGCTCCGTGCACCTGCAGGATATCCCGGAGACCCCCGCCGACTGGCTGAACGAGCCGCTGGCCGCCAAGTGGTCCAAAATCCGCCAGGCCCGCCGGGTGGTGACCGCGGCGCTGGAAGTGCAGCGCACCGACAAGGTGATCGGCGCCTCGCTGGAGGCGGCACCGGTGGTGCATGTGCGCGATACGGAGGCTCTGGCGGCGCTGAAGTCGGTCAATTTCGCCGATGTCTGCATTACTTCGGACATCGCGCTGACCGGCGACCCGGCCCCGGCCGAAGCATTTCGCATGCCGGAAGTGGACGGTGTGTCGGTGGTGTTTGAAAAGGCCGAGGGCGGCAAGTGCCAGCGCTGCTGGAAGATCCTGCCGGATGTCGGCAGCCACAGCCACGAAGGGGTCTGCGGCCGCTGCGACAGCGCGCTGGGATAAGCCGCTGCTCACCTAAGAATTGCACGCAACGCCCGGCCTGAACGCCGGGCGTTGTCTATTTGCGCTATATTAACGGCATTTTCCACACGTTTCCCGGGAAATTCCTTGTGTTCTTCCTGAACAGATTCCTCTAGATGTTGACCGGTTTTCCACAACTGGTTAATAAAACGTTAATTCCATGTAGATTTTAAGCCGACATTTCAAAATATGGCATGGGGCAGGGGGACAGTTTTTTATGCTGAAGCTGAAAGCGGATGCGCAGCCGGCAGCTGAGCCGGATAAGGCGCGCGGCGCGGCAGTCCGGATTGACGGGGTGTCAGCACCGAAGAACATCAAAATCGGGCTTGTTGCGGCCAGCTCCGGGACAGACAAGGCAAACAAGGCAAAAGCCTCTGCCGGCGCAACCGCGGCGAAGGCCGCCAAATCCGCAAAACCTGCGGAGGTGAAGCCGCAAGCGGCTCCAAAGCCGCAGCAATTCGCACCGGTGCCTGCCGAAAACGGGTCTGCGCTGCCGAAGCTGGGTCTTGCGGCTGCCGGGCTGGCGGTGGCTGCTGCGATGCTCCTCTACTTTCAGTTTGGCGGCAGCGCGCCTGCGGAGGACGCACAGGTTGCGGCGCTGCAGGCTGACCGGCCTGCGGCAGAGGTTCCGGCAGGTGCCGCTGCAGCAGCGGGGCTCGAAGGCGCTGCAGCCGGCGGCGAGGATGCACTGGTGGCGCGCATAACCGAAGGCACGCTGGCGGCGCTGCGCAGTAAACAGGGTACCCAGCCCTCGGCTGCCCCGGCCCCGGCTGCGGTAACCGCCGAAGGCTCTGCGCTTTACAAGATGGTGCTGACGGCCGCCGCACAGGGCCAGTCCGCGGCCTATATCGACCAGCTGGTGAACGGCGCCTATGAGCGGCAGGAAATCTCGGTCCCTGCCAGCCTGATCGGTGCTGACGGGCGGGTGGATACGGCCACGCTGCTGGCGTTGTTCGTCGGAAACTAAGCACTTTTAACCGCGGCGGCCCGTGAAAGGTGCCGCCGTGCGGGCAGCTGTTTTGTCCGCGCACCATTATCAACAGCAAAACAGATCAACAGGCGCCGCCCGCCCATTCCGCGGACCAGGCGCCGCTTACTTCCGGGGGGAACATGAAGACCTTTTTCGCTGCCGCTGCCATCGGGCTGTCCGGCCTTTTCGCCACGTCCGCCGCCGCTGAAACCTGCGGCGGCATTTATACCGTGCAATCCGGTGACAGCCTGTCGGTGATCGCTGACAAGCTGTATAAGGACGCGGGCAAGTGGAGCGCCATCCACAACCGCAACATTGACCAGATCGGGCCCAAGCCGGAGGCCATCCGTGTCGGCATGAAGCTGTCGCTGGCCTGCCTGGAAGGGCTGCCGCTGGGCCTGCCGGGCGGCAGGGAAATCTCTGCCGCTGCCCCTGCCGTTGCGGTGCCGGTCAAGGTGGCGCCGGGAAACGCGGCGGTGCGCAAGAAGATCAACCTGCTGACCGGGGACGACTATGCGCCCTTCACCTCCAAGGCCGCGCACAATGGCGGGCTGATCACCGAGGTGGTGAATGCGGCGATGGCTCAGGCCGCGCCTTCCGAAGGCTACGCTATCCATTGGGTCAATGACTGGTCCTCTCATTTCGATCCGCTGCTGTCCAACGCACTGCTGGATCTGGGCTTCCCCTGGTACAAGCCCGACTGTGAAACCATGCCGGACAGCTACCGCTGCCAGAACTTCCACTTCTCCGAGCCGATGTTCGAAACCCTGATGCTGCTGTTCGCGCATAAGGACCGGCCGTTTGTGTTCACCAGCGACAGCGATATCGAGGGCAAGACCCTGTGCCGCCCCGCCGGTTACCTGACCTTTGATTTGGATGAGCGCGGCCGCAACTGGATTGCGGAGAAGAAGATCACCCTGAAGCAGCCGCACATGGTGAAGGATTGTTTTGACATGGTGGCCGCGGGCGAAGCGGACGCAGTGGCGATCAACGAATTCACCGGCCGCAGCGTGATGAAGGAGAACGGCATCACGGATCAGTTCACCGTGCTGCCGCAGCCGCTGTCGGTGCTGGGCATCTATGTGGTGGTGCACAAGACCCATCCGCGCGCCGATGAAATGCTGACGATGATCAACAAGGGCCTGCGCGCAATTCAGGAGGATGGCAGCTATCAGACCATCGTCGAAGACCACATGGCCCGGATCTGGGCCGGGTTCTGAGGGAGGATGCCTGCATGAAACGGCTTTTCTCGCGCCTCTTCCAGCTGGCCGCCTTGTTCACCATGGCGCCAGCCGCGGCCTGGGCGATCTGTGATGTCGACTATGTGGCGCAGCCGGGGGACACGCTGTTCTCCATCGCGGAAACCCACTATGGCGACCGCAACCGCTGGACCATGGTCTATTACCGCAACCAGAAACTGCTGGCAGGCGCCACGGTGCTGCCGGGCCGCAAGCTGTTCATTCCCTGCCTGACCGGCGCCACCGCGCCGGATGCCACCCCGCTGCGGCAGGAGAAGGCGGAGCTGACGCTGCTGACCGGCAGCGGCTACGGCCCGTTCACCGACCGCAGCCTGCCGGGGCAGGGCATGGTGACGGAGCTGATCAACGCCGCGCTGGAGCTGGCGCCGGCGCCGGTCAGCTACTCGGTCAGCTGGGAGGACGACTGGTCCAGGCACCTGTTCCCGATGCTCGACAAGAAAGAGTTCGATATGGGCTTCCCCTGGCTGAAACCCGACTGCGCGGCAGAGCCGGACAACGAGCGCTGTGCGAACTTCCACTTTTCCGAGCCGGTGATGACCATGCCCATCATGCTGTTTGTGCGGGCAGGCGGCGGCTTTGAATACGCCGAGGATGCCGATGTCGAAGGAAAGACATTATGCCGCCCGGCGGGGTATTTCACCCATGACCTGAACCGCCCGGACCGGCGCTGGCTGGACGCGGAAAAGATCACGCTGGTGCAGCCGGACACCCCGGCGGACTGCTTCCGCATGGTGGCGGAGGGGCAGGTGGACGCGGCGGCGGTAAACCTGTTCCTAGGTGCCAATACCATCGTGGCGGAGGACCTGCGCGACACCGTGGTGCCGCTGGAGAAACCGCTGTCGGAGGAAGGCCTGCACGTGGTGATTTCCAAGCGCCACTGGCGGGGCACCACCCATCTCTACCGGATCAATGCAGGGCTTCAAAACCTGCGCGACAGCGGCCGGTTCGAGGAGATCATGTCGCGCCATCTGGAATTGTTCTGGGCGCAGCTGCAATAACCGCCGGAGAGGTCAGGGTGTCAGCGTCCTGGCCTTTTATTAGCCGTGAAAAGCCGCCTTCGCTTCTCCTGCCTTTCATCGCCAGGGGTGATCCGGCCCGCCGACAAGGCGCGTTGCATCAGCAGGTGTTCTGCCAGACCGCATTTTCATGAAGCAGCTCATCGCTATCCGCCGCAGCTGCCGGTCCGGCGATCTCCCGGCCGTGTCCGCTGACTTCCGGCTGCGGCGCATCCTGGGGTGCTTCTCCGGACCGCCTGGGGTGTTGCCGGCAGATCCGCTTTTGTCCGGTTCGCCGGAGCGGGCAACGGGCCTGGCGGTCAGAAATCCGCGGTTCGGCTTAATAGGATCCACAGGTCCTGAAACTGGTGAAAACACCACAGAGTGTCCCGCGAGGGGGCAATGAACCGTTCTTAAAGCGGTTTTAACACCTCAGGCCTAACGGCGTGTGAACTGACTCCGCCAGCGGGGTATAATGCGCTGCAGGCAACCGGGCTTCGGCCGCGGGTTAGCCGGTGATGCGCTGCACCTTGGCATAGTTTGCTTCCGCGGCCAGAACGCTGAACGGCTTGGGGCCGGCATGGCAGCCGTTCATCAGATCCTGGTAATAGGCATCCATGTCCAAACCCTTTGCCGGGCGCTGCTCCAGCGCCTCTGCGCGGGCGGCTTCGCGGGCCGGGCCGATATACCGGGCGGTCAGGGCGTCAGCAGAGGTGCCGGTCTGCACCGCATCCCGGCCCGGGGTCTGGGCGCTGCCATTGATCAGGGATGCATCAGCAAGCGCACTGGCTGCGGTTCCGGCGGCCGGTGCCTGCTGGCGGAGGGCCTGGCTCTGCTTCATGACGTTGTAGAAGCCGGCGCCGCTGGAAACTGCTGAAATCATCTGACTGACCTTTAGCTCTGTTCTTGAACTTCACTTTAGTAGAATTTGATACAATCTGGTCGGAAAGCTTTAGGGCTGGTTAACAAGGTGTTAACGCGGGCAGCCCGGATCTGCCGCCAGGGCTTGCGGCCGGCGCCGTTGCGCCAGAGAATGCGGCCCGGAAACCGCCGGAGGGGAAGGATGATTTCAGCAAGCCTTGAAACGCCCGTCGGGCCGCTGAGCGTGGCGGAGCGCGACGGCGCCATCGTGCGGCTGGACTGGACGGCTGAAGCCAGCGGGCAGTCAGCGCTGCTGTCGCAGGCGCTGGAACAGCTGCGCGCCTATTTCGCAGGGGAGCTGACGGCGTTCGACCTGCCGCTGCAAGTCGGCGGCTCGGACTTTCAGCGTGCCGTTTGTGACGCAATGCTGGCGATCCCCTTTGGCGAGACCCGCACCTATGGCGAAATAGCAAAGGATCTGGGGGCGCCGCCGCAGCCGGTCGGCAATGCCTGTGGCGGCAATCCGATTCCGGTGATTATCCCGTGCCACCGGGTGCTGAGCGCCTCCGGGCTTGGCGGGTTCTCCGGCAAAGGCGGGGTGGAGACCAAGGTGGCTTTGTTGAAACACGAAGGTGCCGCGGGCCTGCTGATCTGACCCTGGCGGGCACTCCTGTCGCTTCAGCTTCTTTTGGCTGCGACAATCCCGGGGTGTATGCCCCCAGTCGGGCAGCGGGACGGCCCCCTTGGGCCGGCAGGCATCAAGCCGTGGAAGATCTGCGCTGCCGTTCCGGCACAATCTGCTGCGCGATGCCGACAAACAGCAGGTAGACCGATGTCACCACCAGCCCCCAATGGGCCCAGCTGGCCGGGTGGAAATCAACCCAGGCGGCCCAGCCGGCAAAGAAGGTCCAGGCCAGCGCCATCGGCAGCGACACCTTGCGCCAGCGCACGGTGCGCACCGGGTGGATGAATTTCAGCGGCAGGAACATGGCGATGGACAGCAATGTGACCAGCACCAGGCTGGTCCAATGGCTGGGCTCCAGTGCAAAGATCACCAGCACCGGCATGTTCCAGACCCCGGGATAGCCGGAAAAGGAGTTGTCCTTGGTCTTCATCCGGGTGTCGGCGTAATACATTGCGCTGCCGAAAGTGATCACGATGATGGCAAACCAGCCGGTCCAGCCCGCCATCAGCCCCGACTGGAACAGGGCAAAGGCGGGGATGAAGACATAGGTCAGGTAGTCGATGATCAGGTCCAGCAGCACCCCGTCGAATTCCGGCGAGTAGCGCTTGACGTGGTAATGCCGCGCCAGCGGGCCGTCGATGCCGTCCACGGCAAAGGCCACCACCAGCCACAGGAA
The DNA here is from genome assembly GCF_040704725.1 of Leisingera sp. JC11. Taxonomy (NCBI): domain Bacteria; kingdom Pseudomonadati; phylum Pseudomonadota; class Alphaproteobacteria; order Rhodobacterales; family Roseobacteraceae; genus Leisingera; species Leisingera sp. JC11. Next base: position 23,016 of record NZ_JBFCVS010000006.1, on the reverse strand, counting down.
CATCAGGCTCCATTTGCCTTCGGCGGCGGCCAGCATGGCCAGCATGGCAAAGACGGCGCCGGTAGCGGTGAGCAGGTGGACGGAGAGAGCGCGGATCTGAGGTGTCATTCGACCGTGATGGCGAATTTGCCCCGGACCCGCAACCGTTCAGTGCAGAATTGGGCGGAATTCCGTACCTGCCGACAGCTGAATGCGGGCCATGCGGCGGCCGTGCGGTGCCGGGTCGGTGATATCGGGCGAGGAAAACGGGGGGAGCGCGGGCATGTCGCGCTGCCACGGGTGCACATCAGGCGGCAGTGCAGGGGCGGCAGGGGCGCCATCGGCAAACAAAACGGCAAAGCCGGCAGGGGTCATGGCAGAATCCTTTCTGGATTGGTTTCCGCCATCTGGCCATCAGCGCCTTAACAGCGGCTTTCCCGCCGCCGTAAAAAATAGCGTGCATTTTATTCAACCTGAAGAGCCGGCCTTTCAGCCGCAGCAGCAGTCCCCCATTTGCACCGGAGGGCAGGGGACAGTTCCGTAAGAGCAGAAAACGCAGCAATCGCCGGGTTTCGGCCGCAGCAGGGTGCGGCAGGCCGGGCATTCGTAAAACCACTGGCAGGCGTCCTGCGGCATCTCCTCCGCCGTTTCATGGCCGCAGCCGGGGCAGGTCAGGACGCTGGTCAGAACCGCTTGCGCGGTTGGTTCGTCAGGCATGGGCAGGCCTCCCTGCTGACAGCAAAGGACGGCACGCGGCCCGGGTCAAGTCACGCTTTCGGATGGGCCTTGTTGTAAACCTCCAGCAGATGGGTTGTGTCCACTGCGGTATAGGCCTGGGTGGTCGACAGAGAGGCGTGGCCCAAAAGCTCCTGGATGGCGCGCAGATCGCCGCCTGCCTCCAGCAGATGGGTGGCGAAGCTGTGGCGCAGCGCATGCGGGGTGGCGGTGGCCGGCAGGCCCAGCTGGGCGCGGGTCTTGGCCATCACCCCCTGGATCTGGCGCGGGTTCAGCGCCCCGCCGCGGACGCCGCGGAACAGCGGCGCCGCCGGTTCCTGCGGATGCGGACAAAGGGACAGATACCGTTCCACCGCATCGCGGGCGGCAGGCAATACCGGCACCACCCGCTCCTTCTTGCCCTTGCCAAGGATGCGCAGAACCGGCGGCAGCGGCGCGTCGGCGCCCGTGAGCCCCAGCGCTTCGGAAATCCTGAGCCCGCAGCCATACAGCAGTGTCACCACTGCCACATCGCGGGCGGCCACCCAGTCCTGCTGTGATTGCAGCTCGACGGTTTCCAGAACCGCCTTGGCGGCCTCCGGCGCCAGCGGGCGCGGCAGCTTCTTTTGAAACTTGGGGGAGCGTGCCAGCAGCACCGCAGCCGGCTCAAACCCTTCGCGCTCCGCCAGCCAGCGGTAGAAATTCTTGACCGCCGACAGCTTGCGCGCCAGCGACCTGGCGCCGGTGCCGGAGTTGCGCTCAGACGCCATCCAGGCCCGCATGTCCGAGGTGGTGATCCGCGCCAGCGCGCCCAGCCCCTGCGGTCCGCCGCTGTGCTGCATCATGAAGGCCAGGAAGGCGGTGACGTCGCCGCGGTAGGCTGTCAGCGTGTTGGCGGAGGCATCCTCCAGCCCGCCCAAGCGCTCCAGCCACAGCTGCAGCGCATCACGGGAGGCGGGGGAGATCAGGGTCATGACAGCCAGTAGCGCATTGAACGTTCGAAGACGCCGCCGAAGAAGGCCAGAAGATCGGTGCCCTGCATCGGCGAGAACTGATGCGGGTCCTCGGAGCCCATCACCAGCATGCCAGGCAGGCGGCCTTCGCCCAGGTCCAGCATCAGGCAAGCCTCGGAGCGGATCCACTCAGCCTTCATCCCATAGACCCGCGGGCTGCCGCCCTGGGTCTGGCGCAGGGTGACGGGCCGCTCGCTGCCGGGCTGGCCGGCATAGCTTTCGGTGAATCCGGGACCTGCCAGCTTCAGCGCGCCGGACTTGCGCTCCACCTCGGCGCCGCCGGGCTGCGAGGTCTCCAGCACCAGCGCCAGCGCATGCACACGCAGGATCTCCGGCATGTCCTGCTCCAGGCAGGCGAGGAAGGCGGTGAAGTCCTGCGGCTCCAGCAGCCGCAGCACGGCGCGGTGGATCAGGTTGGTTCCGGCCAGGTTGTCATAGGCCGCGGCGATCACCGAGCGGTGGGTGTCCTCCAGCCGGTCCAGCCGCGCCGCCATCCGCTCCATCGCGATGCCGCGCAGGTCGACGACGTTGGAGCCCATCGCCCGCTCATTGGCGGCGACCAGGGCGTTCATCAGGTGCTGGTCCTCCAGCACGGCATCGGGTTTGGCGAGGATCGCCTCGCGCAGCTGGTCTTCCAAATTGGCTGAACTGCTCATGCGTGAAACTCTTCCGGCTCCGGACCTCTGACGGGTTTGGTTCCGTGTATAACACGGGATTTGCGCAATGCTGCGGAAAAATGCTGGCGTTGCGGAAATTGCCGCGCGGGGGAGGCTCCCGCCCGTCGCGGTGCATTGAAATGCCCGCTCCCGTTGGGCCGGGCGCCGGGCGAATGCCCGGCGCCGCGGCGCACAAGCGCCGCAGCAGCGCGCCGAAGGCGCGCTGCCGGGCCCAAGCCGCTCGATGCGGCCCGGCGGCAGCCGGGGTGCCTGGCGGCGCGGGAGCGCTTGGTCCGCAGCAGTCCGCGTCCGCAAAGAAAAAGGCGCCCGGATCAGGGGCGCCTTCTGCGGTCTTCTCGGGGCACGCGGGATCAGAGGATCTTGATCTCAGCCGCCTTGATGTCGGCCAGGAAGGCGTCCAGGCCCTTGTCGGTCAGCGGGTGGTTCACCATCGCCTTGATGACGGCCGGCGGCGCGGTGATCACGTCGGCGCCGATGCGGGCCGAATCCAGCACGTGGTTCACAGAGCGGATAGAGGCCGCCAGGATCTGGGTCTCGAAGCCATAGTTGTCATAGATGGTGCGGATGTCCTCGATCAGCTCCATGCCGTCCAGGTTGATGTCGTCCAGACGCCCGATGAACGGGGAGATGAAGGTCGCGCCCGCCTTGGCCGCCAGCAGCGCCTGGTTGGCGGAGAAGCACAGGGTCACGTTCACCATGTGGCCGTCGTCAGTCAGGGTTTTACAGGCTTTCAGGCCGTCCCAGGTCAGCGGCACCTTGACCGCGATGTTCTCGGCGATCTCCACCAGCTTGCGGCCTTCGGCGATCATGGTCTCGGCGTCGGTGGCGGTCACTTCCGCCGACACCGGGCCGTCGACCAGATCGCAGATCTCCTTGGTGACCTCGATGATGTCGCGGCCGGATTTCTTGATCAGCGACGGGTTGGTGGTGACACCGTCCACCATGCCCAGATCGTTCAGCTCGGCAATCGCGTCGATCTCGGCGGTATCTACGAAGAATTTCATGGGGCAGTCCTTTGGATGGGTTGGCCTCGGTTGCCACAGCCTTTACCTCATGGATATACGGGCGGCAACATGGGCAGCGGCATGAGCGGGCAGGAGTTCTTTCAGGCAGGCGAACGGGTCGGGGTGCTGACCACGCAACCCCTTGACCGGCTGCTGGATTACCGCGCGCCGGAGGGCGGCTGTTACCTGGGCGCCTATGTCGAGGTGCCCTTGGGGCCGCGCAAGGTGCTGGGCGTGGTCTGGGGGCCGGGCGCGGGTGATTTCGATTCGGCCAAGCTGCGCGCGGTGATCCGGGTGCTGGACGTGGCGCCGATGCGGACCGAGATGCGCCAGTTCCTTGGCAAGGCCGCTGATTACACCCTGACCCCGATGCCCGCGATGCTGCGTCTGGCCACCCGCGCGCCGGGGCTTTCCGATCCGCCTTCGATGCGCAAGATCCTGCGCCGGGGCGACGGTGTGCCGGACCGGATGACCGACGCCCGCACCCGCGTGCTGGAAGTGCTGGAGGAATTCGGCGGCCTCGCCTTCACGCCCAAGGAGCTTGCCGATATGGCGGATGTGACGCCGTCGGTGGTGAAGGGGCTGGTCAAGCAGGGCGCCCTCCGCGAGGAGGAGGCGCCGCGCGACACGCCTTATCCGATTCTCGACCCGGAACTGCCCTCCAAGCAGCTGACGGAGGATCAGGCCAGGGCTGCAGCCGTGCTGGCGGAAGGCGTCCACAGCGGGCGCTATGGCACCACGCTGCTGAAAGGCGTCACCGGTTCCGGCAAGACAGAGGTCTATCTGGAAGCCGTCGCCGCCGCCCTGCGCTCCGGGCGGCAAGCGCTGGTGCTGCTGCCCGAGATTGCCCTGACTGCCGAATTCCTCACCCGTGTCGAAGCCCGGTTCGGTGCCAAACCGGCTGAATGGCACTCCGGCGCCACGATGACGGAACGCCGCCGGGTCTGGAAAATGGTCGGGCAGGGCGCGGCGCAGCTGGTGATCGGCGCCCGTTCCGCGCTGTTTCTGCCGTTCCGCGACCTCGGGCTGATCATCGTCGATGAGGAGCACGACACTTCCTACAAGCAGGAGGACGGGGTTCTTTATAACGCCCGCGACATGGCGGTGCTGCGCGCGGCGATGTGCTCGGCGCAGGTGGTGCTGGCCTCCGCCACGCCGAGCCTCGAGACCTGGGCCAATGCCGAGGCGGGCAAGTACAACCGGCTGGACCTCACCTCCCGCTTCGGCGCCTCGGTTCTGCCGGACATGCGTGCGGTGGATATGCGCAGCGAAGACCTGCTGCCCTCCACCTGGATCTCGCCTACCCTGAAACAGGCCATGAAACTTCGCCTGGAACGCGGCGAGCAGTCACTCCTGTTCCTGAACCGGCGCGGCTTTGCCCCGGTCACCATCTGCCGCGCCTGCGGCGCACAGGTGGCCTGCGACCATTGCGACGCGCGGATGGTGGAGCACCGCTTCATGAAACGGCTGATGTGCCACCAGTGCGGCGAGACCAAGCCGGTGCCAGAGGCCTGCCCCTCCTGCGAGGTGGAGGGCAAGATGGCCCCCGTCGGCCCCGGCATCGAGCGGCTGGCCGAAGAGGCCATGGGGCTGTTCCCAGAGGCGCGCATCGCGGTGCTCAGCTCCGACCTGTTCGGCTCCGCCCGCGCGCTGAAGCAGCGGATCGAGGAAATCGCCGCGGGCGAGGCCGACATCATCCTCGGCACCCAGCTGGTCGCCAAGGGCCACAACTTCCCGCTGCTGACGCTGGTGGGCGTGATCGACGCCGACCTCGGGCTGCAAGGCTCCGACCTGCGCGCGGCAGAACGGACCTTTCAGCTGATGCGCCAAGTGGCCGGCCGGGCAGGGCGCGCCGAACGTCCGGGCGAGGCGTTGATGCAGACTTTCCAGCCGGAGCATCCGGTAATCCGCGCGATCCTGTCAGGGGATGAGGAAAGCTTCTGGAAGGCCGAAGCCGCCGAGCGCCAGGCAGCCGGGGTGCCGCCTTACGGAAGGATGGCCGGGATCATCCTGTCGGGGCCGGATCTGGCGGCGGTCTTTGACCTCGGCAATGCGATGGCCCGCAACGACGGCCCGCTGCGCCAGATCGGCGCCCAGCTGTTCGGCCCCGCACCCGCCCCGATTGCCCGGGTTCGCGGCCGCCACCGGGTGCGTCTGCTGGTCAAGGCGCCGAAAGGCGTGCCGCTGCAGGAGGCGCTGGCCCGCTGGACCGCGCCGCTGCGGCTGAAGGGAGATTTGCGCCTCAGCATCGACATCGACCCTCAGAGCTTTTTCTGAGACCGGGCAGGGGGCGCTGCCCCCGGCCTGCGGCCTCCCCCGGGGTATTTCTTACCAGAAAGAAACGGCCTTCCTCTTGCCGGAAATATCCCGGAGCGCGCGGCAGAGCCTCGCTTGATGTCCTCTGCGCGCTGGTGCGGAGCTTAATGTGCAGGCGGGTTTTCCCCCTCGCCAGACCGGCGGAACAGGCGTAAACCCTTGCTCATGTTCAAACCGATGCCCCTTTCCGAGGCCCAGGGCCTCCCGTTCTGGCGCCGCCCGGTGACGCTTCTGTTCCTGATGGCGCTGGCGATGCCCATTGCCTTCAACACCTGGAGCGCGCTGCTCAACAACTTCGTGATCGAAGCCGCCAATTTCGACGGCGCCGACATTGGTCTGTTGCACACGGTGCGCGAAATCCCCGGATTCCTGGCTGTCGGCGTGATCGCCGTCATCCTGTTCGTGCGTGAGCAGGTGCTGGGGCTGATCTCGCTGGTGCTGCTGGGTGTGGCCACCGCAGTTACCGCCTGGTTCCCGTCGCTCGGCGGCCTGCTGATGGTGACGCTGCTCAGCTCGATCGGTTTCCACTATTACGAGACGGTGAACCAGTCGCTGCAGCTGCAGTGGCTGCCCAAGGACCGCGCGCCGCAGACGCTGGGCTGGCTGGTGGCAGCCGGGTCGGCGGCGACGCTGGTGGTCTACGGGCTGATCGTGCTGACCTGGGAAAGCCTGGGCCTTTCCTACAACACCGTGTTCCTGGCCGCAGGCGGGCTGACTGCTGCCATCGCCCTGTTTGCGCTGCTGGCCTATCCGCAGTTCGACGCCCCGCATCCGCAGACCAAGAAGCTGATCCTGCGCAAGCGCTACTGGCTGTATTACGCGCTGCAGTTCATGGCCGGTGCCCGGCGGCAGATTTTCGTGGTCTTCGCTGGCTTCATGATGGTCGAGAAATTCGGCTTCGAAGTGCATGAGCTGACCGGGCTTTACCTGATCAACCTGGTGATCAACATGACCGTGGCGCCGGTGCTGGGCAAAGCTGTGGCAGCCTTTGGCGAGCGCCGCACGCTGATTTTCGAATACGCAGGCCTGGCCATCGTCTTTGCGGCCTATGGCGGCATCTACTGGTTCGGCTGGGGCGTCGCGATTGCCGCAGTGCTTTATATCGTCGACCATGTGCTGTTTGCCCTGGCGCTGGCGCTCAAGACCTATTTCCAGAAGATCGCCGACCCGGGCGACATCGCCCCTACCGCCGCTGTGGCCTTTACCATCAACCATATCGCCGCGGTGTTCCTGCCGGTGCTGCTGGGCCTCCTCTGGGTTTACGAGCCGGGTCTGGTATTTGCCCTGGCAGCCGCAATGGCGCTGGTGTCGCTGTCCCTGTCGCTGCTGATCCCGCGCCACCCGGAACCCGGCAACGAAACCATCTTCAGCAAATACGCCCGCCCCGCACCGGCTGAATGACCCTTCCGTCCCGCTAAGGGGGGGCGGAGCGCCCGCGCACAGGGTGAGCGCGGGCGCTGCCTGGCTTGCAGCCAGGCTGGGGTGCTTGACGCGGGAGGCGCGGCGGCCTAGGCGCTTGGCAACAGTTTCAGGAGCGACGCCATGCCCACATTCACCGCCCTTACAACCCTTTCCGCAAAAGCCCAGGCCGAAGCGCTGGGTGAAGCCATGGAGCGGCTCATCCCGGAACCCACCGGCATCGGCGTGTTCGAGATGGAAGACGGCTCCGGCCTGTGGGAAGTGGGCGGCTATTTCACCGAAGCCCCCGATCAGGCAGGCCTCGCGCTGCTGGCCGCGATGCATGAGGCCAAGCCCTTTGTGGTCTCCGAGGTGCCGGAAACCGACTGGGTCGCCCATGTGCGCCGCGAACTGGCCCCGGTTGAGGCCGGCCGCTTCTTCGTCTACGGCTCCCATGACGCGGACAAGGTCCCGGCGGACAAGATCCCGCTGCTGATCGAGGCGGCAATGGCCTTTGGCACCGGCCACCATGGCACCACGCTCGGCTGCCTCAAGGCGCTGGACCATCTGCTGGACCAGGGCTTCAGCGGCGAGAAGGTGGCCGATATCGGCTGCGGCACCGCGGTGCTGGCAATGGCCGCCGCCCGGGTCTGGGACGGCGCCATCCTGGCCAGCGACATCGACGAGGTGGCGGTCGAAGTGGCCGAGGCCAACCTCAAGGCCAACGGCATGGAGGGCCAGGTCACTTGCCTGGAGGCGGCCGGTTTCGACAACCCGGACCTGCAGGCGCAGGCGCCCTACGACCTGATCTTTGCCAACATCCTGAAGGGGCCGCTGGTGGCCCTGGCCCCCGATCTGACCGCGAATCTGCGTCCCGGCGGTTATGCGATTCTCTCCGGAATCCTGAACGAGCAGGCCGATGATGTGGTCAGCGTTTATGCACAGAACGGCGCCAATCCGGAGCGCCAGGACGAAATTGGTGAATGGACAACGTTACTTCTCCGTAAAGCGGGCTGATTGAAGCAAGTTTGTGTCAAATTTAAATGGCTTGCCCCAATTTCGCCCCATTTTTAGCCAATCATGGGCCATCCGCTGGTGGGGGCCAGTTCGGAGACTAGTGATGGGCGAACATCGTGATCAGTTCCAGTCGCGTTTGAAGCATATCAACCGCAAACATACCGCAATGTCCGAAGGCTTTTCCGCGAAGATGAGGCCGGACGGGCTGCTGGTGATTCAGCCGCGCCGGGTGCAGTCCCGGATCTCGGCCCGCACCGTGGTGTTCTTTGCCGCGGCGTTTCTGCTGTTCAAGGGCTTCCTGATGGCAGCGCTGGGGTTTGGCAGTTATGACGAACGGGTCAGGGCGCTGGCAGAGGGCAGCGTTATTGAGCGCGCCGGTGCCTTCGTCATGCAGGCTGACCCTGCCTCCGTTTACGTCGCCCAGAAAATCGGACCGGTGCTGCGCTGACCGCAGCGCCGTCCGGGAAGAAACAGTGAAAGGCCGCTGCCCGGGGGGTGCAGCGGCCTTTTCCATGCCCGCCGCCGGCAATGCCGCCCGGGCAATAAAAAACGCCGCGGCCTGTTCAGGTCCGCGGCGTTTCCCCATTCGCCCCGAGGGAGGAGGCAGGGCGGAATTCAGGGGTGTCTCAGAAGACGGTTTTGCCGGTGGCCACGCCTTCGATGTCACCGCGGCACATGCCGATGTCGGCCAGCTCGCGGTCGGACAGGCCGTTCAGCGCGTTGCGGGTTGCGCGGGCGTCGCTCCAAGCGGCGAATGCGCCGGCGGCAGTGGCGAACAGATCGCCGAAACGGCCAAACAGGCCGGTGGAACCATAGGTGGTGCGGGTGGTATCAAATGCGGCCATATCCGTGTCCTCTGATTAGCTGTTAGCATCCGTCGCGTCATTGCGATGGCGGGCATCTAGTGGCGGAAAACCGGCGCAGCAAGGCATGAAATTGCATGTGTCATATGCGCTGCGTGCATAGCTGTTTGCCTTGTAAATAAGGGGGTTGCGGCCGCGGCCCGAACCGGAGCGAAAATGTCGCTCACGCCTCAGAAAAGGGTCGCTTCCAGGCCTCAATTGCGGCGGTTCCAGCTGCCGGCGGCTGTGAAAGCAATTGGACATGTTCGCCTTTTGTGCTAACCGTGAAAAAAATAATTCTGAACCAGCGGGCAGGGACCGGGCACATCATGCGGATTTTGGGAATTGATCCGGGGTTGCGGAACCTTGGATGGGGCGTGATCGAATCGCGCGGCACCCGGCTGAGCCATGTTGCCAATGGTGTCTGCACCTCTGACGGCGACGATCTGGGCGAGCGGCTTTTGTCGCTTCACAATCAGGTCTCCGAGATCATCGAAGAGTTCGCACCGGACCAGGCGGCGATCGAACAGACCTTCGTGAACAAGGACGGCGCCGGCACGCTGAAGCTGGGCCAGGCGCGCGGCGTGGCGCTCTTGACGCTGGCCAAGGCGGGGCTGGTGGTGGGCGAATACGCCCCGAACCGGGTCAAGAAAACGGTGGTGGGCGTTGGTCACGCCGAGAAGGAGCAGATCATTCACATGGTCAAGCTGCAGCTGCCGGGCTGCCTGCCGAAAAACGCCGATGCGGCGGATGCGCTGGCGATTGCCATCTGCCATGCCTATTACGGGGGCACGCAGCAGCGGCAGCTGAGGGAGAAACGCGCATGATGGGCCTGCTGGCATGATTGGGAAACTGACGGGCCGCCTCGACTACCGGGCGCAGGACCACGTGCTGATCGACGTGCGCGGTGTCGGCTATATCGTCTATTGCTCCGACCGCACCATGGCGGCGCTGCCGGGCGTGGGGGAGGCCATCGCGCTTTATACCGACATGGTGGTGCGCGAGGACCTGATGCAGCTCTATGGCTTCACTTCGCTGGTGGAGAAGGAATGGCACCGGCTTCTGACCTCTGTGCAGGGGGTTGGGGCCAAGGTGTCGCTGGCCATTCTCGGCGCGCTGGGGCCGGACGGGGTGAGCCGCGCGATTGCGCTCGGCGACTGGGCCACGGTCAAGGCCGCCAAAGGTGTCGGCCCCAAGACCGCGCAGCGCATCGTGCTGGACCTCAAGGACAAGGCGCCCGGGGTGATGGCGATGGGCGGCACCGTAGTGGATGCGATGGACGGGCCGGGGCTGGAGGTGGTGGAGGATGCCGAACCTGCGCCGGCCGCCAAACCGGCCCGCAAGGCACCGCCCAAGAAACCCAGCGGTGCGGCGGCGGCCTCTGCCGGGGCGCTGTCGGCCTTGGGCAATCTGGGCTATGGTCCCTCGGATGCCGCTGCAGCGGTGGCAGAGGCGGCCGCCACCTATCCGGATGCGGATGAGCCGGAGCTGATCCGCGCCGCCCTGCGGCTGCTGGCGCCGAAGGGGTGATCAGACAATGGCTTTGAAGCACAAAGGGCAGCGCCCGGCCGCGGGCGGAAAGCGAAGCGCCCGCCCGGGGGGGCGGACGGGCGCTGCCCGGCCTATCGGCCAGGCGGTTCATCTGAATGATAGCTTGAGGCGGAGTGACGCTGATGATTGACGCCGATCCCGCTCTCCGTCCCGAACCCTTGCCCGAGGACAACGACCGCGCCCTGCGCCCGCAGGGCCTTGGTGAATTCATCGGCCAGGCTGAAGCCCGCGCCAACCTGCGCGTCTTCATCGAATCCGCCCGCCGCCGCGGCGAGGCGATGGACCACACGCTGTTCCATGGGCCTCCCGGCCTCGGCAAGACCACGCTCGCCCAGATCGTTGCCCGCGAGCTGGGCGTGAATTTCCGCATGACCTCCGGCCCGGTTCTGGCCAAGGCGGGCGATCTGGCGGCGATCCTCACCAACCTCGAAGCCCGCGACGTGCTGTTCATCGATGAGATCCACCGGCTGAACCCGGCGGTGGAGGAAGTGCTGTACCCGGCGATGGAGGACTTTGAACTCGACCTGGTGATCGGCGAGGGGCCGGCAGCGCGCACCGTGCGGATCGAGCTGCAGCCCTTTACCCTGGTCGGTGCCACCACCCGCATGGGCTTGCTCACAACGCCGCTGCGCGACCGCTTCGGCATCCCGACCCGGCTGCAGTTCTACACCATCGACGAGCTGTTCGAGATCGTCAGCCGCAATGCCCGCAAGCTGGGCGCGCCGGCCGATGATGCCGGCGCCCGCGAAATCGCGCGGCGCGCAAGGGGCACCCCCAGGATCGCCGGGCGGCTCCTGCGCCGCGTGGTGGACTTCGCGGTGGTCGAGGGCGATGGAACCATCACCCGGGAACTGGCCGACGGCGCCCTGACGCGGCTGGGGGTGGACCAGCTGGGGCTGGACGGCGCCGACCGGCGCTATCTGAAGCTGATTGCCGAGAATTACGGCGGCGGGCCGGTGGGGATCGAGACGATTTCGGCAGCCCTCAGTGAGAGCCGCGACGCGCTGGAGGAGGTGATCGAGCCTTACCTGCTGCAGCAGGGGCTGATCCAGCGCACGCCGCGCGGGCGGATGCTGGCGCAAAAGGCCTGGACCCATCTGGGAATGGCGCCGCCGCGCAGCCAGAACGACCTGTTCGGGTAAAACCGGCGAGCACCACTATAAGTTGCGGCAGAGATCCTGACCTATTGGTTGATGCTGATGAAACGCAGTGCCGCACACGCGGCGCTCGGCCCAAGGCTGGTTGCGGCGGCCTGGCGCAGCCAGGAGGCCGGACAGGCGCGGGAGCCCCCCTTGCCGCCGCGCGGCGCAGGCGGCATAGACGGGGCAGGATCAAGGAGACGCCAATGACCGCCCAGCTGCCAAACCTGACGCCGGAGCAGATCGAAGCCCTGTTCACCCGCAATGACGGTTCTTATGCCTTTGCCCGCTGGGGGCGGCCGGTGGCGCCGATCGTGTTCGGGGTGCAGGATGAGACCCTGAAAACCATCAAAGGCGCTCTGGAGGCGGTGATGACGCTGGCGGGCCACCAGATGGCGGAGACCGATCCGGAGCTGGGATCGAACCTGATGTTCTTCTTCTTCCGCGACTGGGACGAGCTGCTGGAGGTGCCGGACCTGGACCGGCTGATCCCGGGGCTGGCGCCTCTTGTCGCCCGGCTGAAGGAGGCGGACGCCAGCCAGTACCGCGCGTTCCGCTTTGACGATCAGGGCGGCATCAAGGCGGCTTTTGTGTTCCTGCGGATGAAGGGCGCAATGGCGCAGATGCCGGCCGAGACGCTGGCGCTGACCCAGGCGGTGCAGGTGGCGCTGATGTGGGGCGATAGGGCCTTTGCCGAGGCCTCGCCGCTGGCGGTGCTGCCGGAGACCGGCGCCACCATCCTGCGGCCGGAAATCGCCGGGGTGATTGCGGCTGCCTATGACCGGATGATGCCGGTTGCGGCCGAGGGTAAATCCCACGCGCTGCGCCTATTCGCGCGGCTGCAGGCGCCGGCGGAACCGCCGCAGTCCTGATGCGGTCCTTCGTCGGCCTGCCGCTGCCCGATGCAGCCCTGGATGCGCTGGAACATGTGCAGGAGGGTCTGACTGCGGGGCGGCACGTCCCGGCCGGGAACATGCACCTGACGCTGGCCTTTCTGGATGACCAGCCGGAGGCCGTGCTGCAGGCGCTGCACCAGGTGCTGGCGGAGATCAGCGCGCCGCCTGTGCGGCTGACCTTCCGCGGGCTGGACACCTATGGCGGCAAGCTGCCGCGGGTGCTGGCGGCGGAGGTGCAGAAGACGCCGGAGCTGAGCCGTCTGCGCGACCGTGTCCGCGCTGCCTGCCGGTCTGCCGGGATTGAGCTGTCCCGCGAACGGTTCCGGCCGCATGTGACCCTCGGGCGTTTTCCCCGGCATCTGGAGGCGGGGCAGGTGGAAAAAATCGCGCGGTACCTGGCGGAGGCATCGGGTTTCCGGCTGGAGTGCGAAGCGGAGAGTCTCGCGCTGTACCAGTCGACGCTGGCGCCGGATGGGGCGCGTTACGATGTTCTGGCGGAGTATCGGCTGGAAGGGTGAGCCGCTTGCAGCGGTCTGGCGCCGCCCCTAGGGTTCGCGGGCAAAGGCAGGAGAGCAGGCAATGAACCACCAATTCCCCGTCCGGGTCTATTACGAAGACACCGACATGGGCGGGATCGTCTATCACGCCAATTACCTGCGGTTCATCGAGCGCGCCCGCAGCGACTGGGTGCGCGGCATCGGGGTGGATCAGAACGCCATGCGCGAGGGCGGGCTGATCTACGTGGTGCGCCGGATCGAGGCGGACTACCTGGCGCCTGCCAAGTTCGACGAGGAGCTGCTGGTCACCACCTCCATGCACTCTGTCACCCCGGCCCGGATGGTGCTGATTCAGGAGGTCACCCGCGATGGCCAGCCGCTGTTCCGCGCCCAGGTCACCATCGTCTGCATCACCACGGGCGGCAAACCGGCCCGGCTGCCGGCAGAGATTCGCGCATTGCGGTAACATTTGGCGCTGAACCGCCTGTTTTGTTGGCCTTTGCCATTGAACTGCGCTAGCGTCTTGCCAAATAAGGCCGGATAAACGGCCGGGACATCTATAGAGCAGGCTAATGGAAGCAGAAACTCTGGCGCTGGCGCAGGAGATTGATTTCTCCATGTGGGGCCTTTTCGCGCGGGCCACCGTGACCGTGAAACTGGTGATGCTGATGCTGGTGGGGGCCTCGATCTGGTCCTGGGCGATCATCATCCAGAAAACCATCAACTACCGTCTTGCCCGCAAGGAAGCGGATGCCTTTGACCGCGCGTTCTGGTCCGGCAATCCGCTGGATGAGCTGTTCGAGCGGCTGGGGTCTGAGCCGTCGGGCCAAGCGGCGCGGATCTTCTCTGCCGGCATGAGCGAGTGGCGCCGCAGCCACCGCAGCGACGGCGGGCTGATCCCCGGCGCGCAGGCGCGCATCGACCGTTCTATGGATGTGGCGATCGCCAAGGAGACCGAAGGCCTGCAGGGCGGGCTGTCGGTGCTGGCGACCGTTGGCTCCACCGCGCCTTTCGTGGGCCTGTTCGGCACCGTCTGGGGCATCATGACCGCCTTCATCGAGATTGCGGAACAGCAGAACACCAACCTGGCCGTGGTGGCGCCGGGTATTGCCGAGGCGCTGATGGCAACCGGCCTGGGCCTGCTGGCGGCAATTCCGGCGGTGGTTTTCTACAACAAGCTGAGCGCGGACAGCGACCGCATCATCGGCGGCTACGAGGCCTTTGCCGATGAGTTCGCCACCATTCTCAGCCGCCAGCTGGATTCCTGAGGCCATGGGTGCCGCAGTCCAGCAGCCTTCGGGAGGCGGCGACCGCCGCCGGGGCCGCCGCCGCCGCCGCGGCCGGCCGATGTCGGAAATCAACGTGACGCCCTTTGTAGACGTCATGCTGGTGCTGCTGATCATCTTCATGGTGGCGGCGCCGCTGATGACCGTGGGCGTGCCGGTGGAATTGCCCAAGACCGCAGCCGGCGCCTTGCCGGGCGATGAGGAAGAGCCGCTGACCGTCACCATGACCGCCGAGGGCGGGGTAGAGATCCAGACCACGCCGGTGGCGCGCGACGAGCTGGTGCCCAAGCTGCGGGCGATTGCGGCAGAGCGGAGTTCGGACCGGGTGTTCCTGCGCGCTGACGGCAAGATCGCCTATGCCGACGTGATGCAAGTGATGGGCGCGCTGAATGCGGGCGGTTTTTCCAACGTGGGGCTGGTCACCGACACAGGCGGCCCGGCGCTGGACGGGCGGCAGGGCGCAGGGCAATAGGCGGGGACGCGGACGGTGCAGACCGGAACCAGGATCTCACTTGCCGGGCACGGATTGCTGATGGGATGGGTTGTCTTTGGCGCCTGGTTCCCGTCCGAACCCTTGCCGTCCAACGTGCAGCAGGTGGCGCTGATCTCCTCCGAGCAGTTCGAGAAGCTGAGCCAGCAGCGTGAGGCGCCGCAGGTGGCGCCTGAACCTGCGCCGTTGAATGAGCCCGCCGAGGTGCAGCCCGCACCGGAGCCTGCCCCGCAACCGGACCCGGAGCCGGAGATCACCCGGCCTGAGCCTGTTAAACCGGCCGAGCCGGATCCGCAGGTGACCGAGCTGCCGGAGCCGCAGCCCGAACCCGAGGTGCCGATTGAGCTGCCGTCTGCCGCGGAAGAGCCGGATGTGGCTTCGCTGGTGCCGCAGCTGCGTCCCGAAACCGCGCCGCGTCCGGTTGACCGGGTGGCGCCGGAACCCGTTGCGCCGCCGGAGCCGGACACGAAGATCGATGACATCGTCCAGCCCGAGGTCGCGCCGGAGGAAGGTGCAGAGACCGAGCAGGACGTGCAGGAAGCCACCGCGCGCGAGGCGGCCAATGACCGGATCGTGACCGAGGAGAACGAGGGCGAGGATGTCGCAGCCTCTGCTGCGCCGGCCGTGTCGAAACGGCCCAAGACCCGGCCCGCCCGGCCCCAGCCGGAACCGCAGGTGACCGAAGCAGCCCAGCCCGCCGAACCGGCAGAAACGCAGCAGGCGGACGCTGCCGATGCGGTTGCCGATGCGCTGGCCGAGGCGCTGGCAGGCGGCGCCGATGTGGAGGCGCCGGAACCCTCCGGCCCGCCGCTGACGCTGGGCGAAAAGGACGCGCTGCGGGTCGAGGTCTCGCGCTGCTGGAACGTCGGCTCCCTGTCCACCGATGCGTTGAAGACCACTGTGGTTGTTAGCGTATCGCTGTCTCAGGACGGCACCCCGGACACCGGGTCGATCCGGATGCTGTCCAGCACCGGCGGATCCTCCACGGCGGCAAAACAGGCTTATGAGGCGGCCCGGCGGGCGATTATCCGCTGCGGGTCCTCAGGCTTTCAGCTTCCCCCTGAAAAATATTCGCAATGGCGCGATATTGAGATGACATTCAATCCCGAAAGGATGCGGATCAAATGAGGAAAATACTGGCAGCCCTTCTGATCGGTGCCGCAGCAGCGGCAGGCGCAGGCGCGGCCATGGCTCAGGATGGCCCGCTTCGCATCGAGATCGACCAGGGCGTGATCGAGCCCTTGCCCTATGCGGTGCCGGATTTCGTGCCGGAAACTCCGGTAGCGGCGGAATATGCCGCGCAGATCGCGCGGGTGATTGCGGCGGATCTGAGCGGCACCGGCCTGTTCCGGGAAGTGCCGGCCAGCGCCCATATTTCCAAGATCACGGGGTTCGACAACCCGGTGAAATACGCCGACTGGAAAGCGGTGAATGCGCAGGCGCTGGTTACCGGCGCGGTCAGCGTCAACGGCAACCAGCTGACGGTGCGCTTCCGCGGCCATGACGTGTTTGCCGAAAAGGAGCTGGGCACGGGGCTGCAGTTCAACGGCACCACCGACGGCTGGCGGCGGATGGCGCATAAGGTGGCGGATGCGATCTACAGCCGGATCACCGGCGAAAGCGGCTATTTCGACAGCCGTGTGGTCTATGTCTCCGAAAGCGGCCCCAAGAACGACCGCCGCAAGCGGCTGGCGGTGATGGACTACGACGGCGCCAATGTGCAGTACCTGACCAACAGCGCCTCCATCGTCCTGGCGCCGCGGTTCTCGCCCACCGGCGACCGGGTGCTTTACACCAGTTATGAGAGCGGCTTTCCGCAGATCCATGTGCTGGACGTGGGCCAGGTGCAGCGCAAGGTGCTGTCCAGCGGTGACGGCACCATGAGCTTTGCGCCGCGGTTCGCGCCGGACGGGCGCACGATTGTCTACTCGCAGACCCAGGGCGGCAACACCGACCTGTTCTCGATGGATATCAACACAGGCGCCAAGACCCGGCTGACCTCGGCCCCCTCGATCGAAACCGCGCCGTCGTTCTCGCCGGACGGCAGCCAGATCGTGTTCGAAAGCGACCGCTCCGGCAGCCAGCAGCTCTATGTGATGCCGGCAGGCGGCGGCGAGGCGCGGCGGATCAGTTTCGGGCAGGGGCGCTACGGCACGCCCGTGTGGTCGCCGCGCGGCGACATGATCGCCTTTACCAAGCAGAACAAGGGCCGGTTCCACATCGGCGTGATGCGCACTGACGGCAGCGAGGAGCGGCTGTTGACCGCCTCCTTCCTGGATGAGGGTCCGACCTGGGCGCCCAACGGAAGGGTGATCATGTTCACCCGCGAAAGCCAGGGCAGCGCCGGGCGGGCACTGCTGTATTCGGTGGACATCACCGGGCGGAACCTGAAACCTGTGAAAACGCCGGACGGGGCCTCTGACCCGGCCTGGTCGCCATTGCAGAATTAATTGAATCGATAAGGCGGGGATACCCGCATGGAACCTGATCCGGGCATATGTTAACTTCCGGGCAAGAAACGCAAAAGGAATAGGCAGACGACATGAGCGGTTTGAAAATGGCAATTGCGGCTGTTGCCGTCCTGGGCCTTGCGGCCTGCAGCAACAACCGGTGGGATGACACGGCCAACGGCGGTGCCGGCGCAGGCGGCGGCGCGGGGGCAGGGGCCTTGGATCCGGCAAGCCCGGCCTATTTCCAGCAGACCGTCGGCGACCGGGTGCTGTTTGCAGTGGACCAGTCCAACCTGTCGCCCGAAGCGCAGGGTATCCTGCAGGGCCAGGCGCGCTGGCTGACCCAGAACGCCGATTACGTCGTCACCATCGAAGGCCATGCCGATGAGCAGGGCACCCGCGAATACAACCTGGCCCTGGGCGCCCGCCGCGCCAATGCTGCGCGGGAATACCTGATCTCGCAAGGCGTTGCAGGCCACCGCCTGAAAGTCGTCAGCTTTGGCAAGGAGCGCCCGCTGGAGATCTGCTCGGAAGAAGCCTGCTACGCCAAGAACCGCCGTGCGGTCACCGTGCTGGCCGGCGGGCTGACGGGGTAAGGTCATGAAACGCCTGCGCACCGTTCTTCTGGCCTCCGTGATGCTGCTGCCGCTGCCGCTGGCGGCGCAGGACCAGCAGACGCTGGCGGACATCCGTCAGGAGCTGACCGTTCTGCACGTTGAAATCCAGCGGCTGAAGCGGGAGATGTCGACGACAGGTGCGCCTTCGGCGGATGTGTCGGGGGACACGGTTCTGGACCGGGTCGCCGCGATTGAGAGCGAACTGCAGCGGCTGACGCTGCAGACCGAAGAGATGAACCACCGGATCGACCGGATTGTCACCGATGGCACTAACCGGATCGGCGACCTGGAGTTCCGCCTGGTGGAACTGGAAGGCGGCGATGTCGGCGCGCTGAAGGAAACCACCACGCTGGGCGGAGGCGAGCTGCCCTCTGCCGTCGGCACCGGGGCATTGCCCGCTGCGGACGGGACCGGCGCAGCGGCCGCTGGTGGCGAAACCGCGGGCGGTGAGCTGGCCATCGGCGAGCAGGCGGATTTCGATGCCGCTGAAAAACTGCTGGCCGAGGGTCTGTATCAGGACGCGGCGGAGAAATTCGCTGCTTTCAATCAGGCCTATCCGGGCAGCCCGCTGGCCCCGGCCGCCGAATTCAGCCGCGGCAAGGCGCTGGACGGGCTGGGCGATACCCGCGAAGCGGCGCGGGCCTATCTGGCGGCTTTCACCGGCAATTCCGCGGGGCCGGTGGCACCCAAGGCGCTCTTTGAGCTTGGCGCGGCGCTGGGCCGGCTGGGCCAGACCGATCAGGCCTGTGTAACGCTGTCTGAGGTCGGGGTGCGTTTCCCCGGCGTTGCGCAGGAGGCCGAGGCCACCGCGGAAATGGCCAAGCTGGGCTGTTCTTGACGGGGCTCCGGCGGGATATCCTGGGGCTGCTGCGCGGGCAGTTCCAGCCTGCTATGACTGGCAAGCTCGGCATTGCCGTTTCTGGTGGCAGCGATTCGATGGCACTGCTGCACCTGATGCAGGAAGCCTTCGAAGGCGGGCCGGTTAAGCTTTTGGCGGCGACGGTGGACCACGGGCTGCGGCCGGAATCGGCGGCGGAGGCCGAATGGGCCGGCCAGGCTGCTGCCGCGCTCGGCATCCCCCATGAGGTGATCCGCTGGGAGGAAGGCCCCGGCAAGGGAAACCTGCAAGGCCAGGCCCGCAAGGCGCGATATGATCTGCTGTGCAGCTGGGCCAAGCGCAACGGAATCTCCACCCTTTGTGTTGCGCATACCGCGGATGATCAGGCGGAAACGCTGCTGATGCGGATGGCGCGCGCGGCCGGCGTCTCCGGCCTGTCGGGGATGCCGCCGCGCCGCGTGCACAAGGGCGTCACCCTGCTGCGGCCGCTGCTGGAGGTGACCCGCAGCGAGCTGCGCCAGTATCTGCAGGAACGCGGCATCGAATGGTGCGAAGACCCCAGCAACAGCGATTTGCGGTACGAACGGGTGCGCGCGCGGCGCGCGCTGGCGGAACTGTCACCGCTGGGGCTGACGCCGACGGTGCTGTCCCGGGTTGCCGGCAACATGAACAAGGCACGCGAGGCGCTGGACTGGTATGTGTTCCTGGCCGCCCGCGACCTGGCCCATGTGCAGGCCGGCGCCGTGGTCCTGTGCCAGCGCAAGTTCCGCACCCTGCCCGGCGAGACCGGCTACCGCCTGCTGGTGAAGGCGATTCAATGGGTGGCCGGCACCCCGTACCCGCCGCGCCGGGTGCCGATGGAAATCGCGGTCCTGGCGGCGCGCGGCGGCGGCGCAGCGACTGTGTCGGGCTGCCATCTGCTGACGACCTCGAAACAGATCTGGATCTGCCGCGAAGCCAAGGCGGTCGAGGGCGTCAAGGCGCTTCCCGGCCAGGTCTGGGATGGCAGGTGGAAGGTTTTCGGCGGCGACGCAAAGGGTTGCGAAGTGCGCGCGCTGGGGCGCGACGGGTTGTTTCATTGCCCGTCCTGGCGGGCTACCGGGGTGCCCGGCACCGTTCTGGAGTCCACCCCGGCGGTGTGGCGCGGGCCCGAGCTGACGGCTGCGCCGGTAGCCGGACTGGGCAATGGATGGTCGGCGGAACCGGTCGCAAACGAAGAAGAGTTCTTTGCATCCCTTTTATCGCATTGAACCTGCCCGAATGATCCTTATTTTAAGCACAACGCAGGCGGCCTGAGTGGTGCGCCTAACTGATAGGGAGAACTTTCCTTGGGCAACGCTCGCAATATCGCCTTTTGGGTTGTTCTGTTTCTGCTGATTCTGGCGCTGTTCAATCTGTTCAGCGGTTCCGGCAGCACGATGCAGAGCCGTGAACGCACTTTCTCGGACTTCGTCAGCTCGGTGGAGACCGGCAAGGTCAGCCGTGTCGTCCTGGACGGGGAGCAGGTGCGCTACACGACCTCGGACGGCCAAAACTATGTGACCATCAAGCCGGCCGATGCCGAAGTCACCGCTCTTCTGATCGAGAAGAACATCCCGGTGCAGGCTGAAAAGCAGCAGCAGTCAGGCTTCCAGTCCTTCCTGATCACGCTGCTGCCCTTCCTGCTGCTGATCGGCGTCTGGATCTATTTCATGAACCGGATGCAGGGCGGCGGCAAAGGCGGCGCCATGGGGTTCGGCAAGTCCAAGGCCAAGATGCTGACCGAAAAGCACGGCCGCGTCACCTTTGACGATGTCGCTGGCATCGACGAGGCCAAGGAGGAGCTCGAGGAGATTGTCGAATTCCTGCGCAACCCGCAGAAGTTCTCGCGCCTGGGCGGCAAGATCCCCAAAGGCGCATTGCTGGTCGGTCCTCCGGGCACCGGTAAGACGCTGTTGGCCCGCGCCATCGCAGGCGAGGCCGGGGTGCCGTTCTTCACCATCTCTGGCTCCGACTTTGTAGAGATGTTCGTCGGCGTCGGCGCCTCCCGTGTGCGCGACATGTTCGAGCAGGCCAAGAAAAACGCGCCCTGCATCGTCTTCATCGACGAGATTGACGCCGTGGGCCGCCACCGCGGCGCCGGCTATGGCGGCGGCAATGACGAGCGCGAGCAGACCCTGAACCAGCTGCTGGTGGAAATGGACGGCTTCGAGGCCAACGAGGGCGTCATCATCCTGGCTGCCACCAACCGCAAGGACGTGCTGGACCCGGCGCTGCTGCGCCCCGGCCGCTTTGACCGCAACGTGACCGTCGGCAACCCCGACATCAAGGGCCGCGAGAAGATCCTGGCGGTGCACGCCCGCAAAACCCCGCTGGGCCCGGATGTCGACCTGCGCATCATCGCCCGCGGCACCCCGGGTTTCTCCGGTGCCGATCTCGCCAACCTGGTCAATGAGGCCGCCTTGATGGCTGCCCGTGTCGGCCGCCGCTTTGTCACCATGGAGGATTTCGAATCGGCCAAGGACAAGGTGATGATGGGGGCTGAGCGCCGTTCGATGGTGCTGACCCAGGACCAGAAGGAAAAGACCGCCTATCACGAGGCCGGCCACGCTGTCGTCGGCCTGGAACTGCCGCTGTGCGATCCTGTTTACAAGGCCACGATCATCCCGCGCGGCGGCGCGCTGGGCATGGTTGTCAGCCTGCCGGAAATGGACCGTCTGAACTACCACCGCGATGAGTGCCAGCAGAAACTGGCGATGACCATGGCGGGCAAGGCAGCCGAAGTCATCAAATACGGCGAGGACCACGTCTCCAACGGCCCGGCCGGCGACATCCAGCAGGCCAGCCAGCTGGCCCGTGCCATGGTGCTGCGCTGGGGCATGTCGGACAAAGTCGGCAACATCGACTATGCCGAAGCCCACGAAGGCTACTCTGGCAATACCGCCGGTTTCTCGGTGTCGGCCCATACCAAGGAGCTGATTGAGGAAGAAGTGAAACGCTTCATCCAGCAGGGCTATGAAAAGGCGCTGGAGATCCTCAAGGCGAAGAACGAGGAATGGGAGCGGCTGGCGCAGGGCCTTCTGGAATACGAAACCCTGACCGGTGACGAGATCAAGCGGGTGATGAACGGCGAGCCGCCGCAGGCCGGCGACGACGAGGATGACAGCGAGGATCAGGGCAATGCTTCGGTCACCGCGATCCCCAAGGCAAAGCCCAAGAAATCCCCGCCGGAAGGCGGCATGGAGCCTGAGCCTTCCGCCTGATACCCCAAGGCTTTGACCCCCGGATGCCGCTGGCCTCCGGGGGTTTTCATTTCCAGCACTGAACTGCGAAACCACAAAAAAGCATCGCGGCACCACTGGTGCCACCCCGCACCGCCTGTATGCTCGCCGGAACGTCAAAGGGATAAGCGAGGGAGAGCTGGCATGCCGGTGCTGCGGAAAACGGACTATACGGGCAAAATTACCTGGCTTGGCCATGTGCCGGCCGGCATCGGCCTGCAGGCGGTGCCATCGGACCAGTTGGACCTGGGATTTGCCGGGATTGCCGGCGAGCGCCATGAGGGCGAAAACCGTGCCTCCTGCGTGCGGGTGCGCAACCTCCATCCCGAGGGCACCGAAATCCGCAATGTGCGCCAGTTGACCATCCTGTCGGAAGAGGAACTGGCGCTGATCGCCGCGGACATGGGGATGGAGAGTGTCGACCCAGCGCATCTTGGCGCCACAATCGTGGTGCGCGGCATCCCGGATTTCACCTTCGTGCCGCCGTCCTCGCGGCTGCAGGGGCCGGACGGGGTGACGCTGACGGTGGACATGGAAAACCGCCCCTGCGTGCTGCCGGGCCGGGAGATCGAGAAGGATCACGCGGGCTTCGGCGCCCGCTTCAAGCCGGCCGCACAGAATCGCCGGGGAATCACCGCTTGGGTGGAACGGCCCGGAACCCTGTCGCTGGGCGATGAATTCGCGCTCTTTGTGCCCGATCAGCGCGTCTGGGCGCCCTAAGCGCCCACTTTCAGAGAATTGCGTTTCCTTTAAGGAACTCTGGAGGGGGCTGCGCAGGAAGCCACGCCGCATCAAGGCGTGATAATGTCGGAAATCACGCGCGTTTTTTGCCGCATTTTGGCTAAGTCTACGGCCAAACCGGCATTCCCGTGCCGGCGATTGTATGCAAACTCAGCAGGAACCTCGCCATGAGCTACAAGAGTGACATCGAGATTGCGCGTGAAGCGCAGAAGAAGCCGATCCAGGAGATTGGCGCGAAGATCGGGATTTCCAATGACGATCTGCTGCCCTACGGCCACGACAAGGCGAAGG
>NZ_JBFCVS010000067.1:0-502 GCF_040704725.1 Leisingera sp. JC11 | reverse complement strand
TGTGTCAGGAGCTTGGTAGGAGTTCTACCTGACGATTCTAGCAAACGCAATCCCCTCACGAAGTTCTTTTTGGTAGGAGAAAAAGTTGACAGAACTAACACGCCGACCATATGGATCGGTCCAATCGTCAAAGCAGTGGGGAAATATGAAAGCTTATCTTGGGCTCGACCTCGGCACGTACATGGGGTGGGCGCGCACCGACCTGTTCCCTGGGAGCGGAGGGGTCTTCTTATCAGGCGCATGGGACTTCGACATCACCCGGTTTGATGCGCCGCCCGTCCGCTACCAGAAGTTCGAAGTGAAGCTGCGCGCGCACTGCGTGCTCGGGCTCAACATGGTCTTCTACGAAAAGATTCTGCGCCACAAGGGCACGACAGCGGCCCACGTCTACGGCGCATTCCTGAACAAGCTGCATGAGGTCTGCGACGAATACGGCGTTCCGTACATCGGCCTCAGCGTTCAGGAGATCAAGAAGTTCGCCACCGGCAAGGGCGGCGGACCC
>NZ_JBFCVS010000066.1:0-550 GCF_040704725.1 Leisingera sp. JC11 | reverse complement strand
CGCGGCCGGTGTCCTTGCAGCCGGTCCAGCACAGGCCCGGATCCAGGTAGTCGGCGCGGTTCATGAAGACGGTGCCGGTCTCGATCCGGTCCCCTACGGCTTGCGCCCGCTCGACATCCCTGGTCCAGAGCGAGGCGGTGAGGCCGAAGTCGCTGTCGTTCATCAGGGCGATGGCTTCCTCGTCCGACGTCACCTTCATGATGCCGACAACCGGGCCGAAGCTTTCCTCGCGCATCACCCGCATATCGTGGGTGACACCCGTCAGGATCTGCGGCGTGAGGTAGGCGCCGCCATCATCCCCGGCAAAGGTCTCAATGCGGGCCACCGCGCCGGCCTCGACCGCCTCGGCGATCTGGCCGCGCACCTCATTGGCAAAACGCGCATTGGCCATCGGGCCGATGGTGGTTTCCGCGTCCAGCGGGTTGCCCAGCTTGTAACCCTTGACGATGGCAATCGCCTTTTCCAGGAAGGCGTCAAACAGGCTTTCATGCACATAGATCCGCTCGATGCCGCAGCAGCACTGGCCGGAGTTGAACATGGCGCCGTCAAT
>NZ_JBFCVS010000065.1:0-757 GCF_040704725.1 Leisingera sp. JC11 | reverse complement strand
CATGACTGGCCTTTGGTCCATCGGGACGATGGTTTCCGGCGCAGGCGGCCGGTATCCCAAGGCGCTGTGAGGCCGCTTAGTGTTGTAGTGTTTCCTCCAACTTTCGATGATGATCTGAGCCTCCCTCAACGAGTAGAAGAGCTCTCGGTTCAGCAGTTCGTCCCGGAGCCGGGCATTAAAGCTTTCGACGTATCCATTCTCCCATGGACTCCCTGGTTCGATGAAGGCTGTTTTTGCACCAACCGCCTCAATCCAGGCCCTGACGTCCTTGGCAACGAACTCTGGGCCATTGTCACTTCGGACATAGGCTGGAGGCCCCCGCAGAATGAATAGATCGGTCAGGGCGTCGACTACGTCGGTCGAGTTCAGCTTCCTCTTCACCCTGATTGCCAGGCATTCCCGGCTGAACTCATCGAGGATGTTCAATGTGCGGAACGCCTTACCGTCGTCAGTGCGGCAATGAACGAAGTCGTAGCTCCAGACGTGGTTGCGGCTCTCCGGTCTAAGGCGGATGCATGATCCGTCGTTCAGCCAAAGCCGCCCCTTCTTTGGTTGCTTCGGTGGCACTTTGAGCCCCTCTCGCCGCCACAGACGTTCGACACGGCCGTCGCCGATCTGCCATCCCGCGTCCCTAAGCAGCACTGCGACCCGGCGGTAGCCATAGCTGCCGTATTGCCTGGCCAGTTCAATCATGTCCGCCACGAGCCGGTCTTCATCTTCCCGGCCTCGCGGTTGATACCTTTGTGTTGATCGATGC
>NZ_JBFCVS010000064.1:0-1076 GCF_040704725.1 Leisingera sp. JC11 | reverse complement strand
GCCACATAGCGGCGGATGCCGGAGAGGCAGGCGTTGACCTCCCCGTCCATCATCTGCACCGCCTTGATCTGCTCCTTGCTGCCGCCCCGGTACAGCTCCAGCACCGGCCGGAACATGGCGCCGACCTGGTCGGCCATCCGCAAGAGCTCGCGCTTGAGGTTGGCCACCGCCTGGGCCGGCGGGCCGTAGCTGCCCGGCTCCAGCGCGCTGACGGGACGGCCCGGCTGCGCCGCCGCCACCGGCCCGGGCTCCGGGAAGGCGCGGGCAAAGACGCCGCCCAGCGGGGTGCAGGCGGGCAGCGCCAGCAGCAAGAGCGACGCGTTGAACGCCAGATGCGCGGTGACCAGCATCTGGCCGCCCTGCGGATCGCCGAGCCAGCCCTGGCGCAGCGCCAGATTGGCGCCGAACAGGCAGAGCACCGCCCAACTGCCGCGCAGGGCGAGGTTGGCATAGGGAATGCGCCGCGCCTGCAGCGCCATGCCGCGGCTGAGCCAGACCGGGATGAAGGCGGAGCCGAAATTCGCCCCTAGGACCAGCGACAGGCCGGCGGCAAAGGGGATGGCGCCGATCTGCACCAGGGTGACGCACATCAGGATCGCCGCCACGCTGGAATGCATCACAAAGGCCAGCGCGCCGCCGACCAGGAAAGCGGTGATGTAGTCGCGCGCCAGGTAGCCTGCGACGGCGGGCAGAAAGGCGCTGTCGCGGATCGGGTCCATCGCCTCGCGCAGGAAACGCAGCGAAATCAGGATGAAGGCAATGCCCATCAGGATCCGCCCCAGCTGGCGCGCCTTCTTGGCCTCGGTCTTGACGAACAGGTAGCCGCCGGCGGCCAGCAGCACCGGCACCAGCCAGTCGAGCTTGAACGACAGGATCTGGATGATCAGCGCCGAGCCGAGATCGCCGCCCAGCACGATCGCCAGCCCGGCCGGAAAGGCGAGATAGCCGCTGGCGGCAAAGCCGGAGGTCAAGAGCGCCACCGCCGCCGAGCTTTGCAGCACGATGGCCAGGATCAGCCCCATCAGGCCGGCCTGCAGATGGCTCTGCCTGCCGGTCAGCAGCCGCTGGAACGAGGC
>NZ_JBFCVS010000063.1:0-1088 GCF_040704725.1 Leisingera sp. JC11 | reverse complement strand
TGAAGGCTCAAGGGTCGTTGCGACGTTTCCTGCTATCTCAGTTTCATGAGTTCGTCCCTGAACGCTTCAGCCGGTGTGCGCCACCCGAGGCATTTTCTAGGTGTGTCGTTTAAGCGGTCGCAAATCGACTTCATATATCGATTTGAGAGCGCGGCCACAGGCGTATCCCGCGGCAGATACCGGCGCGCCCGTTTGTTAAGGTTCTCGACGGATCCTTTTTGCCAGGGCGCTTGGGGATCGCAGAACCACGCCTCCGTTCCAATCCCAGGCTTAAGTTTGCGCCAGCTCCTGAACTCGATCCCTCGGTCGAAGGTAATGGAGCGCCTTGCCGGTTGGGGCAGGGGTTCCATGACGTCCATCAGCCGGTTCATCAGGTGCGTGGTGCTTCTGTCGTGGTTTCTGAACAAGACGGCATACCGCGTCTTTCGCTCTACAAGCGTGGCAACGTTGGCATTGCCCAGAGCACGTTCGAAGATCATCAGATCGCCTTCCCATTCGCCGAATGTCTCGCGGGACTTCACATGCTCCGGGCGCTGATGAATTGAGCGCTCTGGCGGGAAAACAAGGCCTCGCGGCCTGCGTGCATACCGCGGCTGCCGTTTCTTGCGCCGGCTCGGCAGATGGCGCGCCAGTTCTTCAGATTGGCCATCGGGACCGTAAATGTAAGCGTAAATTGTCTCGTGGCTCACACGCACCGGCTGGCCTTCAAAGCCAAGCCGGCCGGCGATCTGCTCTGGCGACCAGCCTTCCTTCAACTGGGAAATCACTGCTTTGCGCAGGTCTGCTAATCGAACCAGCTTGCGGCGGCGCGCTCGTCTGGCTTCCGCAGTTCTTTGCGCATTCACACCGTAGTAGCCGTTCAGATACGGCAGCTCACGATCCTCGAAGCGGTTGCGCTTGATCTCGCGATAGACGGAGGAGCGGTGCCTGCCGAGCGCGGCCGCGATCTTGCTCACCGGCATCTTTGCGTTCAGCATATCTTCGATTGTGCGCCGTTCACGCAAATCCAGCTCCGTATGGGCCATCTTCCATTCTCCTTGCTTTCCAGCAAGATAGGGAATTTGTCGCAACCCAGTTTAGAATGTGCC
>NZ_JBFCVS010000062.1:0-1277 GCF_040704725.1 Leisingera sp. JC11 | reverse complement strand
GGGGAGTGTCCTGAAGTCTGTGTATTTGGCCCGGCCCATGCGGTTTCAAATACTCAAGCGTCGAAGCGCTCGCCGAACATTATGGCGAACTGATTGCGGGCCGCAAACCATTCCCGGACGTTCCGGCCATCCTTCTCAAATTTTCGGATGGCGAGGTAGATCAGCTTGGTCGCTGCCTCGTCGGTCGGGAAGGAGCCCCGCGTCTTGATCGTTTTCCGGATCACGCGGTTCAGGCTTTCTATGGCATTCGTGGTATAAATGATTTTCCGGATCGCCGGATCGAAGGCAAAGAACGGAATTACCTCCTGCCATGCCCGGCGCCAGGCCGGGGCGATGGACGCGTATTTCCCGGCCCATTTTTCCTCGAAGGCATCGAGCTCGGCCTCGGCCGAATCGGCGGTCGAGGCGCTGTAAATCCGGCGCAGGTCGGCGGCCACGGCCTTGCGGTCCTTCCAGGAACAGAAATTCAGGGAATGGCGCACCAGATGCACGATGCAGGTCTGGACCATGGCATCCGGGAAGGCGGCGGTTATGGCCTCGGGAAAGCCCTTCAGCCCGTCCACGACAGCGATCAGGACGTCCTGGACGCCCCGGTTTTTCAGCTCGTTCATCACCGAGAGCCAGAATTTGGCGCCCTCGTTCTCGGCGATCCACAGGCCAAGAACCTCACGGCTCCCCTCGCGGGTAACGCCGAGAGCGACGTAGACGGCCTTGTTCTTGACTGTCCGGCTGTCGGCATCACGGATCTTCACCCGTAGCGCGTCGAAGATCACGATAGGATACATCCGGTCCAAGGCGCGGCTCTGCCATTCCCTGACTTCGTCCAGCACCGCATCGGTGACGCGGCTGATCAGGTCGGGCGAGACCTTCAGGCCGTAGAGATCAAGCAGATGGGCCTGGATGTCCCGCACCGTCAGACCGGCGGCGTAGAGCCCGACGATCTTATCATCGATCCCATCGATCCGGGTCTGCCCCTTCCTCACCAGCTCGGGCTCGAAGCTGCTGTTACGGTCCCGCGGGATCGCAACCGGCATCTCCCCGTCCTGGCCTTTCAGAACCTTGGTCGACGTGCCGTTGCGCCGGTTGCTCTGACCGGGAGGAGCGTCCTCGCCTTCTTCATAGCCCAGATGCGCTGTCAGCTCGGCACCCAGCATCCGCTCCATGAGCTTGATCTTCAGCTCTTTCATCAGCCCGGCATCGCCGAGCAGGTCTTCAGGGCGCTCCACGCCCTTCAGCAATTCGTCCAGGATTTCTTTCGAGATGCTCATTCATGCTTC
>NZ_JBFCVS010000061.1:0-1307 GCF_040704725.1 Leisingera sp. JC11 | reverse complement strand
ATGGATTACGGTTTCACCACCGCCGCCTATGTTGTTGCGGCTGTTCTTTTCATCCTCAGCCTCGGCGGGCTTTCGAACCAGGAAAGCGCCAAACGCGCGGTCTGGTACGGCATCGCCGGCATGGGTCTGGCGGTGTTTGCCACCCTGATCGGCCCCGGCTCCGGGTTGTGGCTGCTGTCGCTGCTGCTGATTGCCGGCGGCGGCCTCATCGGCACCTATGTCGCCAAGCGGGTGCAGATGACCGAGATGCCGCAGCTGGTCGCCGCGATGCACTCGCTGGTCGGCCTCGCGGCGGTCTTCGTCGGCTTCATCGCCCATTTCGAGATCGGCAATGTGGCGGCGGCCGTGGCCGCGGGCAGCACCGGTGAGCTCGGCACCTTTGCCAAGCTGATCGCCAAGAAAACCCCGGCGGAGATCTCCTTCCTGCGGGTCGAGCTGTTCCTCGGCATCTTCATCGGTGCGATCACCTTCACCGGCTCGGTGATTGCCTTCGGCAAGCTGGCGGGCAAGGTCACCTCGGCCGCCACCAAGCTGCCGGGCGGCCATATGCTGAACGCCAGCGCCGCCGGGCTCTCCTTCCTCTGCCTGATCTGGTACTTCAACTCCGGCGGCGTGCTGCCGCTGATCCTGATGACCCTGGCGGCGCTGTTCATCGGCTACCACCTGATCATGGGCATCGGCGGCGCCGACATGCCGGTGGTGGTGTCGATGCTGAACAGCTACTCCGGCTGGGCCGCGGCGGCGATCGGCTTCTCGCTTGGCAATGACCTCCTGATCGTGGTCGGCGCGCTGGTCGGCTCCTCCGGTGCGATCCTCAGCTACATCATGTGCAAGGCGATGAACCGCAGCTTCATCAGCGTGATCCTGGGCGGCTTCGGCGGCACCACAGGTCCCGCGATGGAGGTCGAGGGCGAGCAGATCGCGATCGACGCCGACGGCGTCGCCGCCGCCCTGGACGAGGCCGACAGCGTCATCATCATCCCCGGCTACGGCATGGCGGTGGCGCAGGCGCAGCAGAACGTCGCCGAACTGACCCGCCGCCTGCGCGCCAAGGGCAAGGACGTGCGCTTCGCCATCCACCCGGTCGCCGGCCGCCTGCCGGGCCACATGAACGTGCTGCTGGCCGAAGCGAAGGTTCCTTATGACATCGTCATGGAAATGGACGAGATCAACGGGGACTTCCCGGAAACGGATGTGGCGATCGTCATCGGCTCCAACGACATCGTCAACCCGGCGGCGCAGGAGGACCCCAACTCGCCGATCGCCGGCATGCCGGTGCTGGAATGCTGGAAGGCGAAACAGGTGTT
>NZ_JBFCVS010000060.1:0-1459 GCF_040704725.1 Leisingera sp. JC11 | reverse complement strand
ACAGAAAAGGGGTTTCGCTGCGAAACCTTATTTATTAACAGTGTATTACGAGGGCGTTCGCAGCATTAACAATCCCGGCCCGGCGCCCTGCCCGACGCTACAGGGCCTGCCGCAGCCAGGCCACAAAGGGGCGGGAGCGGCCGGTGCGGGTGACGGATACACCTGCGCGGGCGGGCACGTTCGCGCCGGCCGGGGCTTGATCCCGAGCACGGTAAGATGTTGCGGCAGGGCCTTGTAAAGCGCTGGCAGGCCGTGCCTAAATGCCCAAGACCGGCAGATGCAAAACGGAATGATCTCTTGTCAGACTCCCTGTCCCTTTCTCATCGTGAAATGGAGCTGGTGGATGCCCTGCGCCGCCTGGGCGGCTCTGCCCGCAGCGCCGAGCTGGCCAAGATGCTGGATGTGTCGGAGGAGACCGTGCGCCGCACCATAAAGGCGCTGAACAAGGCGGGGGCCGTGCAGCGGGTGCACGGCGGTGCCTTCCTTGCGGGGCCGCAAAGCGCGACAAGCTTTGCCCGGCGGATTTCCGAGAACCAGAAGGAAAAGGCGCGGATTGCGGCGCTGGCTGCCGGGCATGTGCGCGACGGCATGGCCCTGTTTCTGGATGTCGGGTCCACCACCGCATTTGTTGCAGAGGAGTTGCGGCAGAAAACCGGGCTGATCGTCGTCACCAACTCCATCGGAGCGGCGCAGAGTCTGGCAAACCACAACGGCAACAGGGTGCATTTCCTGGGCGGCGAAATGCAAAGCAACGAGCGCGGCACTTTCGGGTTCGTCGCCGAACAGCAGCTGCGCCGGTTTGCGCTTGATCTGGCAATCCTGTCGGCAGATGCCCTGTCGGCCAAGCAGGGGGTGCTCTATCACAGCGCGGACGAGGCACAGCTGGCCAGCGTCGCCGCCGAGTGCGCCCAGCAGGTTGCCATAGCAATGGCCCATCCCAAGTTTGCGGAAACCGCACCCCATTGCGGGCCTGAACCGCGCAAGATCACTGTGCTGTTCACCGATCAGGAGCCAGGAAAGAAACTGTCCGCCGCTTTGGCGGGGTGGGGGGTGAAGACAGAGGTCGCGCCATCCGGCAAGGAGAACTGATCCGGAATTCGCAGCCTCAGGGCGCAGAAAGGCCAATCAGTATCCGGGGCTGGCGGGAATATCAGTTGCCGCCGGGGCCGGGCGGCACTAAGGCCGTGTCAGGAGCGGCGGCGCGTCCGAAGAAAGCCTTGAGCGGAAACTGACATGGCAATACTGACCTTTCTGATCAGCCTGGCTGGGGCGACGATGCTGCTTTTGTATGCGGTGCGGATGGTGCGGACCGGGATCGAGCGCAGCTACGGCGCCTCGTTCCAGCGGCTGCTGACCGGCAGGCAGAGCCATCTGCAGGCCGGCCTGATGGGGCTGATCCTGGCCATCGTGCTGCAAAGCTCGGCGGCGGTGGCGCTCTTGACCTCCGGCTTTGCCGCCA